>CAXYZD010000016.1:0-30787 GCA_964293455.1 uncultured Acinetobacter sp.
ACAAAGTACGTTTGATATAAGTACGAACCATAGAACGTAAGCTTGCGTTGTGTTTACGTGCTTTAACGTTTTGACGAGCACGTTTTTTTGCTTGAGCAGAGTTTGCCACTCGTGCACTCCTTGAATTAGATTGGTCTGGGCGGGCTGAAATAACAACTGAAAACCAACATCAGAAGATTTTCACCAGCCCGTAAACGAGTGCCACATTGTGATTAAATGGAGCGCTAAAGTCAAGTCCTGACAGAGTTTGACTACATTTTTGATGCAGATTTTTTCGAATTAAATCGTTAGATTAGGGAAATTGTATGGGGAATGATTAAAAAATGACAAATTCGATTAAAAGTGTAATTGTAATAGGTGCAACGGGTCTAGTGGGGAAAAGCTTAATAAAACAGCTGAATGACCATCCTTTTTGTGAACAGATTACAGCGCTGGTACGTAAAGAAGATCAAGTGTTGAAAAAATATGCAAAAGTACGACAATTTATCATCCATGACTTTTTTTTATTGACCCAAGATGATGTTCAAGGTTATAGCCAAGCGTTTAGTTGTTTGGGTACGACATTGAAAAAAGCAGGCTCAAAAGAAAATTTTTATCGCATAGATTTTGAGATGAATGCACATTTTGCTGATCTTATTGCGAAAACAGATGCACATTATATTTTAGTGAGTGCGATGGGTGCAGATGCATCTTCACGAATTTTTTACAATCAAGTTAAAGGTCGATTGGAACAACATATACAGCAACTGGGTTTACAACGTATATCGATTATCCGTCCATCGCTTTTATTGGGAGAACGTGAAGAGTCACGAACTCTTGAAGGTATGACGCAAAAGTTGTATCGGAAATTTTCAAAAATTGTCCCAGATACCTTTAAATATAAACCAGTGACCGCTGAGCAAGTGGCTCAAACTATGGTCGATGCAGCACAAAGTCAGAATATTCCATTTGAAATTTATGATAATTTAAACATACAGCAACATAAATCAACGATATAAGGAAAACAAACATGTCTGTTCCATTTGTGACTTGTGATTTACTTGATGACAATCCTGAAAAAGAAATTCAAACCCTCATTCCATCTATGGATGGACGCTTTTTCCAAAGTTATGGCGCACGTAAAATCTTTGGTGGGCAAATTGTCACGGTAAAATGCTTTGAAGATAATTCACGTGTAAAAGAACTTTTGGCGACTGACGGTGCGGGAAAAGTTCTTGTGGTTGATGGTGGCGCTTCTATGCGCTGTGCGCTGATGGGCGATATGATTGCTGAATCAGCTGTGAAGAATCATTGGAGTGGTGTTGTTATTTATGGTTGTGTCCGTGATGTCGATGCACTTGCAGAACTTGATTTGGGTGTACATGCATTGGCAGCAATTCCACGAAAAAGTAATCGTCAGGGCATAGGCGAAGTGGATGTTACGCTGTATTTTGGTAGCGTGACTTTTAATTCTGGTGATTATATCTATGCTGATAATAACGGAATTGTGGTTTCAAAAGAAAAATTGGTCGGTTGATCATTTATAAATAGATAAACAGGGTAAAAGACCCAAGGACAGCAAAATGGTACATCATCAAATTAAAGTTGTGCAGGCATTAGCTTCAGCGATTACATCAGGTGGGCGTGGAGCAAATGGAACAGCATTTCCAAATCAGCCTGAACAAGCGTTAAAACTCTATGAATTTGAAGGTTCACCATTTTGTCGCCGTGTACGTGAAGTTTTAACCTTATTAAATTTGGATTATGAGGTTTATCCTTGTCCAAAAGGTGGTACGAAATATCGTAAAGTGGTGAAAGAACACGGTGGTAAATTACGTTTTCCATATTTTGTCGATGAAAATACTGGAACAGCGATGTATGAATCGGTCGATATTGTCGATTATCTATTTAAACATTATGGTAAAAGTGGCACGACACCGAAAAAATATGCACATTATCCAAAATATCCAGTAGCTGCTTTTGCTGGAACATTAATTAATGGGGCACGTGGTGTGTGGATCGATAAAAAAATTATCAATCGTGAAGCACCAAAAGAACTTTTACAGTTGTGGGGGTTTGAAGCGAGCCCTTATAGCCGTGTGGTACGGGGTGTGCTGACTGAGCTTGAGTTGCCATTTATTTTTCATAATGTTGCGAAAGAACGTTGGCAAGATCAAGGACCATCGGTTTTACGTTTAAAACCGGGTAAATATATTCCACTTGCGGGCGGTAAACGTGAAAAAGTTGTGCCTGTAATGGGGCGTTATAAAAAAGATATTCAGGTGCCATATTTGGTTGATGCGAATACAGGTGCACATTTGTTTGAATCAGAAGCGATTGTAAAATATTTACAACAACAATATGGTGCCTAGTCTTTAGCATTGGAAGCATCTGAAAAGGTGCTTTTTTTATTGCTTATTAAAATAGCCTAAGCATTTTAGAACTAAGTGACTTTTATCATCGACTTAATCAGATTAAACTTCATTTATTGTTTATGTTTGAGATGGAATCATGCTGAATAAGCTGACAGATTTGTTTAAGAGTAAAGAAGCCAAAGCTGAGCAAGCATTTTTACACGAAAATAAGATGGTATTTGATGTAGAACAAGGCATTATTATCGATAGTCTAGTATTAAATACCGAGCTTGTTGAGCGTCTTGAATATTTTTCAAATCGTAAATTGAAAAATTTTGATGATTTAAATGCTTTATTTTATAAAGCTATTCTGATCAATGAAAAAATTGATTTGGAAATTGCTTCAGGTCGCTATGTAGAACGGTTGGGGAATACTGAAGAAAATTTAAAACAGTTCAAACAGATTATTCAAAAACTCAATGATTATTATAAAACCTTTAAAAGAGAGAAGTGAGCTATTTTATTCATCAATGGTATGGCGTAGCGGTGAATCATGGATATAAAAATGATTCATCAGCAACACTAAAAAGATACTGAGTGTAAAGTAGAATTCAACAATTTATAAAAGCCATCGTGTTAAAATAGTGCCCATGTCTTTTAGACCCTATGCGATTATGTTTAAACAAGCAATCTCTGACCTCAATCTAAAACAACTCAAAGCCGGCGAAAAGCGTTGGATCGGCTCAATGCTCGGATCATCGGCAGCCTTATTATTTAAAGAAATAGCAGAGCAGTCCGAACAATTATTGGTGCTTATCGCCAAGAATAATCAGCATTTAGGGCAGTTGGAAAGTGAGTTGGAGTTTTACGGCATAAAACCCACAGTTTTTCCAGATTGGGAAATTTTGCCCTACGATCGTTTATCACCACATCAAGATATTGTCTCTGAACGCTTGTCTATTTTGGCAAATATGCCAAAGAAAGGAATTTTACTGGTTTCAGCAACGACTTTAGCGCAGCGTGTTGCGCCAACGTCGTGGGTGCTCGGTGAGCATTTTGATATTAAAGTTGGACAGAAGTTTGACTTAGAACAACAAAAAATGCGCTTGATCCAAGCGGGATATCATTTGGTCGATACGGTATATGATCATGGTGAGTTTGCTGTACGTGGTAGTATTCTAGATATCTATGCATCGGGGCAGAGTACACCAATTCGTATAGATTTGTTTGATGATGAAATTGATAGCTTAAAATTCTTTGATCCTGAAACACAGCGTACAACAAATAAACTCGAAAATTTTACGGTGCTTCCTGCGAAAGAATTTCCACTAAAAGAAGCGAGATCGGTTTTTCGTGATCGTTATGCTGAAAGTTTTCCAACAGTAAACCCGAAGAAAAATCCGATTTATCAAGATGTGATGGAAGGGATTGCATCACCTGGTCTAGATTTTTATTTCCCGTTATTTTTTAGCCCTGAGGCAATGAAAACGCAAAGTAGTTTGACATCATACTTACCACGTCATTCTATTGTCATTACAGATCGGTGTATTGATGAAAGTTTGGTAGGTTTTTGGAAAGATGTAATGCGACGTTATGAAGATCGTCGTCATAATGTTGATCAGCCTTTATTGTCACCTGAAGAAATTTTTATTCAACCCAATCAGTTGTATGAATATTTCAATCAATTTCCAAGAATTATTGCATCGAACGAGCCAATAGAAGTCAAAGCAGGTGCGTTTAATTTACAGGTAGAAGAACCTGCTAAGCTGCCTGTCGATCCTAAAAGTGAAAAACCTTTTAAGGCTGTGAAAAAATATGTCGATGATGCCAATCATCCTGTATTACTTGTTGCAGAAAGTGCAGGTCGCCGTGAAACTTTAAAAGATGCTTTACGTGCAAGTTTAGGTGAAATTCCTGTTGTTGATAATTTTGCAATTTTTCAACAGTCTAATTTTTCAGTTGCCATTACCCACGCACCCCTTGATCGTGGTTTAGTGATTACAGATGATTTATCGGTCATTTCAGAAAATCAGTTATATGAACATCGTGTGGTACAGCGTCGTCGTAAACGTCAACAAGAAGTTTCTGAAGAATTTTTGGTTCGAAGTTTAACTGAGTTAAGCATCGGTGCGCCTGTTGTGCATATTGATTATGGCGTGGGGCGTTATGCAGGCTTGGTGACACTGAATATTGATGATCAAGATTATGAATTTTTACAACTCAACTATGCAGATGAAGCTAAAGTTTATATTCCAGTCACCAATTTACATTTGATTAGCCGTTTTAGTGGCGGTGATCCTGATTTAGCACCATTACATAAACTAGGTACAGATGCTTGGAATAAGGCAAAACGTAAAGCCCTTGAACAAATTTATGATGTTGCGGCTGAGTTATTGCATATACAAGCACGTCGTCAGTCAAAACCGGGCATTAGCTTTGAACTTGAGCAAAGCAGTTATATGCAATTTTCAAGTGGTTTTGCTTATGAAGAAACCTTAGATCAAGCCAATGCCATTGAAGCCACTTTACATGATATGCAACTGGCAAAACCGATGGATCGTTTGGTCTGTGGTGATGTGGGCTTTGGTAAAACAGAAGTTGCGATGCGTGCGGCTTTTGTTGCTGTGCAGAATAATAACCAAGTGGCGGTGCTTGTCCCGACAACATTGCTTGCACAGCAACATTATGAATCTTTTAAAGATCGCTTTGCTGATTGGCCGATTCGTATAGAGGTTTTATCACGTTTTGGAACCAGTAAAAACCATAGCAAAACCATTGCCGATTTAGCCGATGGCAAAGTTGATATCGTGATTGGTACGCATAAAATCTTGCAAGAAAATATTCAGTTTAAAAATTTAGGTTTGATGATTGTCGATGAAGAACATCGCTTTGGTGTGCGTGATAAAGAGCGCATTAAAGCCATGCGTGCCGATGTCGATATGCTCACACTGACTGCGACCCCTATTCCAAGAACGCTGAATATGGCATTTAGTGGTATGCGTGATTTATCGATTATTGCGACACCACCAGCGCGTCGTTTAGCAGTAAAAACCTTCATTAATGAACAAACTGACGACACCATGAAAGAGGCAATTCTGCGTGAAATATTACGTGGTGGTCAGGTTTATATTTTACATAATGAAGTTGATACCATTGAGCGAGCAGCGGAAAATATTCGTAACTTAGTGCCTGAAGCACGTGTTGCTGTGGCACATGGTCAAATGCGTGAACGTGAACTCGAACAGGTCATGCAGCAGTTCTATCACAAAGAACACAATGTCTTGGTGTGTTCAACCATTATTGAAACAGGAATTGATGTTCCCAATGCCAATACCATCATTATTGAACGTGCCGATAAACTCGGTTTGGCACAATTGCATCAGCTTCGTGGTCGTGTAGGGCGTTCACATCATCAAGCCTATGCATATTTGATGGTGCCATCGATTAAGGGTTTAAAAGGTGATGCAGAAAAGCGTTTAGATGCCATTTCTCGTGCCTCAACTTTGGGTGCGGGCTTTATGCTTGCAACTGAAGACTTGGAAATTCGTGGTGCGGGTGAGCTTTTGGGTGAACAGCAAAGTGGTTCAATGAATGCCATTGGCTATAGTTTGTATATGGAAATGCTTGCAAAAGCAACCAAAGCCATTCAACAAGGTAAAACCCCAAATTTTGATGCACCATTGTCATTAACCGCTGAAATTACTTTGCATATGCCTGCACTGATTCCCGATGAGTATTTGGGTGATGTGCATCAGCGTCTTATGTTTTATAAGCGCATTAGTAATACCGATACGCAAGAAAAACTCGATAATATTCGTATGGAGTTGATTGATCGTTTTGGTGTGCCACCACAACCTGTTAAGCAACTGTTTAGCGTGCATCAAATGCGGATTAAAGCTGAACAATTAGGGATGACCAAAATTGATATTGGTAAAAATGGTGGAGCAATTGAATTTTCGCCTGATACACCTGTTCAAGCGATGAGTATTATTCAATTGATGCAAAAGCACCCAACATGGTTTCGTATGGAAGGTGGTCAGCGTTTACGTGTGATGGTAATGCTTGAAGATGCCGAGAAGCGTATACAGTTCATGAGTGATTTATTGAATAACTTGCTCAGTGAGTTGAAGAAATAGGCTTAAATTGTTCAGTTTAGATGTATTTTCTATTAAGACATGATATCTAATTGAACAATCATAAATTTTTTATAGAATTGCTTGAAATATTATCGAGATTGTTTAAAGTAGAGCTGTGACTTATTACAGCTCAAACACGATTTATTTGTGCTAAAACACAATACTGGTAATATTCACACTAAAACTGATGTGTTAGTATTGCTTCATCATTCTAATTTTGCGTCATTTATAAAGATATGTTTAGTTTGCATCCACAACTTGCTCAAGATACATTTTTTGTCGGCGATTTTCCGCTTTCAACATGTCGTTTAATGAATGATATGCAATTCCCATGGCTTATTTTGATTCCACGTGTACCTGGAATTAGCGAGCTATATGAATTGAGCCAAGCTGACCAAGAACAATTTTTACGTGAATCAAGCTGGTTATCGAGCCAGTTATCACGTGTTTTTCGTGCAGATAAAATGAACGTTGCTGCACTTGGAAATATGGTACCACAATTACATTTTCATCATATTGTGCGTTACCAAAATGATGTTGTTTGGCCAAAACCTGTATGGGGTACACCTGCTGTGCCGTATTCAAATGATGTGTTGGCGCATATGCGTCAAACATTGATGCTTGCTTTACGTGGTCAAGGCGATATGCCTTTTGATTGGCGTATGGATTAAGTCAAAATAAGTACAAAGTAGAGGTATTCGCAGGAACAATGAGTACCAATTTGGGATTGGAGTGAAATAGTTCGTGTCATTTGATCGAATGCTTGATAAAGAGCCTGAGCAATTTGAAGTTTTTCTTCGTGCGATAGGCTACACAATCATCAGTTTAATGGTGACGATTTACTATTTCACTTCACCTGTTGCTAATTATCAGATTTACTTTCCTTTATTTTTATTATTTATTTTTTTCATTGGTCCTCGTTTATCACGTTGGATTCAATATAGATTTGATAGCAACGTTCGTAAAAATGTTTATTTCCTTATCGATGTTGTGGTGGTGGCGACGGCTTTAGCAGCAGTGCACCTTAGTTTGGTCGTATCATTTGTTTGTGTTTTTGCATTAGTTTATACCTCGCTCAACAGTAAAATTTCATTTCTGATCGCCTCGCTTTCTTGGCTTGTTGCAATTATTGTATTTTACCTGAACATTATTTTTGTGTTTGGTTTTGATGATTATTTTCAGCAAACAAGCCCTGAACTTTCTGTTGTTGCCTTTATGAGTATTATGCTCTTTATTAGTATTGGTAACTATTATCAAAGTCGCCGTGTACTTTATATTGATCAACAACGCGAAAACTATTTCAATGAAATGAACCGTTATATTGAATTGTCCAATCAACTGAGTCGTTACGCGCCTTTGCAGTTATGGCAGTCCATTATGCGTGGTGAATCGGAGGCAAAACTCGAATATAAACGTAAGAAAATCACCATTTTCTTTTCGGATATTCAAGGTTTTACTGAACTTTCAGAATCTCTTATTCCTGATGATTTGGCATTTTTACTCAACGATTATTTGAGTCATATGACTGAAATTGCCAAGCAGTATGGTGGAACCATTGATAAATTTATGGGTGATGCCATCCTTATTTTCTTTGGTGATCCTGATTCGCAAGGTGTAGAGCAGGATGCACGAAACTGTGTCGAAATGGCACTAACGATGCGTCAGCAAATGAAGTTCTTGCGTGAACGTTGGGTGAAAATGGGCTATGCGCCATTACACGTTCGTATGGGGATTAGTACTGGATATTGTCACGTTGGAAATTATGGTGCAGTACATCGTATGGCATATACCATCGTAGGGCGTGATGCGAATCTTGCGGCACGTTTGCAAAGTGCGGCTGATATTGATGAAATTCTGATTTCAGATGAAACACATCGGTTAATTAAAAACTTTTATCTTTGTGCACCACAAGAGCCGATTGAATTGAAGGGTATTCAAGGTTTTGTAAAAACTTGGCAGGTGATGGAGCGTTATTCTCAAAGTCGCAATGAAAATCAGCAATGGTTTGATTATGAGTATAAAGGTTTTCATTTGGTGTTGAATCTTGAAGAAGTCCAAAATTTTGAATATTCAGAGCTTATTCAAGTTATGGAAAAAATGGTTAAGCGTATTCAGATGCAACAGCAATTGACTAATTCTCAAGGTATTGCAAAATTAAAAGTAGAAGATGAAGTTGATTCTTCAGCACATTAATGCCTAAAGTCTAAGTCTTATTTATCTCTATTATGTTAGAAGTAAAGCGTAAAAAACCACTCAATTTGAGTGGTTTTTATTTTTAAATCAATACGGTTTTACATTAATATGTTTGAAAATCAATGATTTTCAGATGCATGATTTAAAGTGTATTTTGGAATTTCAATTTCCAAATCTTCATCTGTAATTTTAACTTGGCATGATAGGCGAGAATCAGGTTCTAAGCCCCAAGCTCGATCGAGTAAGTCAGCTTCAACATCATCCATTTCTTCAAGATTATCAAAACCTTTACGAACGACAATATGACATGTTGTGCAGGCTTTAGACATATCACAAGCATGTTCAATTTTGATGCCATTGTCGAGTAAGCTTTGGCATAAATTTGCGTCCGCTTTCACTTCAAACTCAGCACCATTCGGACAAATCGTTGCATGTGGTAAGATTTTAATACGTGGCATAGTCTTGTCCTATAAATTAGTTTGAGTTTGACCAATCATCCAATCGTGTGCCTTTGAGGGCTTCATCGATATGTTGATTCATTCGTGCGGCTGCAAAAGCATCACTGTGAACTTTTAGTTGTTCGACTGCGTGTTCAATCGCTTGAATTTGATCAGTCTCAAGTTGTATCTTGAGTTGTTCAGCAGCTTGATGGATTGCATTGAGTTGATCTTCTGTAAGTAGCGTAGCGTCAGCTTTGAGCGCTTGTTCTAGTGCTTCAAGTTCACGGCGTGCTTCAACTTTGGTTTCATTTAAGTGGCGAAGATTTTTGTCTTCTTCAGCAAATTTATAACCATCAAGCAGTAAGCGCTGTGTATCATCATCAGATAAACCATACGATGGTTTGATGTCAATCTGTGCATGCACACCTGAAGAGGTTTCTCGTGCAGATACAGCCAATAAGCCATCAGCGTCCACTTGGAATGTCACTTCAATGCGCGCTTGACCCGCAGTCATTGGTGGAATACCACGTAACACAAAACGACCAAGACTACGGCAATGCTCAACCAAATCACGTTCACCTTGTACCACATGAATCAACATCGCTGTTTGACCATCTTGATAGGTGGTAAATTCTTGACGGCGTGCGACAGGAATGGGAGTGTTGCGAGAAATAAGACGTTCAACCAATCCGCCCATGGTTTCAAGACCAAGAGAAAGTGGTGTAACATCAAGCAATAATGAGCCATCAAGGCTGTTACCGATCAACTGGTTTGCTGTAATTGCAGCACCAATTGCCACGACTTCATCAGGGTTGATGGTGCAGAGGGGTTCTTGATTGAATACTGTTCGTACTGCCTCTTGAACTGCATAAGAGCGTGTTGAACCACCGACTAAAACAACATTTTGAATATCATCAAGTTGTAATTTGGCATCACGCAATACACGTTTGCAAACACTAATCGTTTTGTCTAAAGCAACTTTGATAATCGTTTCAAATGTTACGCGATCTAAAACAAGATGATGATCTAAAACTTTAAGATCAACACTTTGCGCATCACTTAATGCTTCTTTGGCTTTACGTGCAGAAACAATAAAATGTGCATATTCAGCATCATCTAATGTTTCAATATTCAGTTGTTTTTTTGCCCATTTGACAATCAGGCGATCAAGATCATCACCACCGAGTGCAGTGTGTCCACCTGTCGCTAAAACTTCAAATACACCTTGAGAGAAGCGTAGTACTGAAACGTCAAAAGTACCGCCACCTAAATCGTAAATGACATAGTTATGATCGGTTTCTAAGTTACTGTCTTGATCTAAGCCATAGGCTACAGCGGCTGCAGTCGGTTCATTGAGTAAGCGTAGAACATTGAGACCTGCGAGTTGTGCGGCATCACGTGTTGCTTGACGTTGTGCTTCATCAAAATAAGCAGGAACAGTAATCACTGCACCATTAATTTCGTTATTTAAACTGTTTTCTGCACGAATTTTTAGTTGCGTTAAAATTT
Organism: uncultured Acinetobacter sp.; assembly: GCA_964293455.1. Taxonomy (GTDB): domain Bacteria; phylum Pseudomonadota; class Gammaproteobacteria; order Pseudomonadales; family Moraxellaceae; genus Acinetobacter. The sequence continues at coordinate 10,612 of CAXYZD010000016.1, forward strand.
CAGCTGAAATTTCTACAGGTGTTTTACGTCCCTGAGCAGTTTCAAATGCAGGCATTTGATTGTCTTCACCGACAAGGGTGTAAGAGTGTTGAAATTTGATATCTGCTTTTGAGCGACCCATGAAGCGTTTAACTGAACTTATTGTGTTCTTTGGATCGGTGGTTAAAAAAGATTTCGCTGCATCGCCATATTCCGTTGAGTTTTTGGAATAATGTACAATAGAGGGAAGTAACACACGATTTTGTGCGTCAGGAAGAACTTTTGCCTGACCAGAACGTACAGTGGCAACCAAAGAATGTGTGGTGCCTAAATCGATACCGATCGCAATGCGGTGTTCGTGTGGCGCACTTGATTGTCCAGGTTCTGCAATTTGCAAGAGTGCCATTGTGTTACATCCTTAACAAAAAAATAAATCTAAAAATAAACAGCGTTAAAATTCATCATCAAGATCAAAATCTTCATCATCAAGAAGTCGATCTTCAGCTTTATCAATATCATTCATGACTTTTTGGAAGAAGCGCAGTTTACGCACAGTGTCACGTGCATCTGCCCATTCCTCATGTGTGTAGTCAAGTTTAAACTCTCGGACTAAACCATCCATCCACTGTTGAACTTCTTTTTTTAAAGATTGAAGTTCTGTGGTATCAACTGCTTCATCAAGTTGTTCACGAATTTCGAGCGCTGACTGTAAAAATTCAAAATCACTGATTGATTGATCAAGATGGTGATCTTGTTTTTTTAAAGACAGTAAATATGCAGCACGACTATCGACATTTGCCAAGACTTTGTAAGCTTGATTGATTTCGCTCGATTTGATGAGCGCAAGATCTTTGTCTTCAGCTTTGTCAGGATGATATTGCTGTTGTAATGCTAAGAAATTAGATTTCAGTAGAGCAAGATCAATATCGAGTTCAGTCGGGAGATTAAATAACTCAAAATGACTCATGGGAGAGGTGTCCGCAATGATATGTTTAAAAGCATGGTATTAAATGTGATTAAAACAGTGTTGAACACTGTTTTAATATAAAAAGAGACAAGATGACATTAAACAGTGAATGATTCACCGCAGCCACATTCGCCTTTTTTATTGGGATTGTTGAACTCGAAACCTTCGTTTAGACCATTTTTAACGTAGTCCATTTCCATACCGTCAAGATAAACGAGGCTTTTTGGATCGATAAAAACTTTCACACCAAACTGTTCAAACATTTGGTCGTGCGTATCAATATCATCAACAAATTCTAATACGTATGCCAAGCCTGAACAGCCCGAAGTTTTCACACCAAGACGAATACCTTCACCCTTACCGCGATTGCTTAAGTAATTGCTGATATGAGTTGCAGCACCTTCAGTTAAATGGATCATGAAAACTCCGTTAAATAATCATCTGTATCGAGTGAAAACAATCGATATTAAGCTTTAGTTTTCTTGCTACGGTAATCTTGGACAGCAGCTTTAATAGCATCTTCTGCAAGTACAGAACAGTGTACTTTTACAGGAGGAAGTTCAAGCTCAGTTGCAATATCAATATTTTTGATTGATTGTGCTTGATCAAGGGTTTTGCCTTTAAGCCATTCAGTTACCAAAGAGCTAGAGGCAATTGCAGAGCCACAACCATAAGTTTTGAAACGGGCTTCTTCGATTATACCGTTATCATCAACTTGGATCTGTAAGCGCATCACGTCGCCACATGCAGGTGCGCCGACCATACCTGTACCTACGTTTTCCGCATCTTTATCTAACACACCAACATTACGAGGGTTTTCGTAATGATCAATTACTTTTTCGCTATAAGCCATGATGCTTCTCCAGAACTCGGGGTCAGCCGTTGATAATATGTATTGCTACAAGGTTAATGTGGGGGCATTGCACTGAATTTCAATGCAATGCATGTAGTGGGGTGATTAGTGTTCAGCCCACTCAACCGAGCTTAAATCGATACCATCTTTGTACATATCCCAAAGTGGAGATAGTGCACGAAGTTTTTCAACGGCAGTTTTACTGATTTTAATCACGTGATCAATGTCTTCTTCAGTCGTGTAGTGACCAAAGCTGAAACGGATTGAGCTATGTGCCAATTCGTCAGAAAGACCTAAAGCACGTAAAACATAAGAAGGTTCAAGTGTTGCAGAAGTACATGCAGAACCACTTGATACGGCAACATCTTTGAGTGCCATCATCAATGATTCGCCTTCAACAAAGTTGAAGCTCACATTTAAATAGTTGGCAACGTTATAAACAGGGTGACCATTTAGGAAAATTTGTTCAAGGTCTTGTAAACCATTCCAAAGTTTGTCACGAAGCACACGTAAACGTGCTTGTTCAGCAACCAATGTTTTACCTGCCAATTCAAATGCAGCACCCATACCTACGATTTGATGGGTTGCAAGTGTACCTGAACGCATACCACGTTCATGACCGCCACCGTGCATTTGCGCTTTAATGCGTATACGTGGTTGACGACGCACATATAAAGCACCAATGCCTTTAGGGCCGTATGCTTTGTGACCTGAGAAACTCATCAAGTCAACTTTCATTGTACTGAGGTCAATTTCAACTTTACCCGCAGCTTGTGCAGCATCAACGTGGAAATAAGTTTTGTTAGCGCGAGTTAATTCACCAATTGCAGCAACGTCAGTGATTGTACCAATTTCGTTGTTGACCATCATCAGTGAAACAAGAATGGTGTCTGGGCGTAAAGCCGCTTGTACCATTTCTGGAGTAATTAAACCCGTACGTTCTTCTGGTTCTAAATAAGTGATTTCAAAACCATCTTCTTCAAGCTCGCGGCAAGTGTCTAAAATGGCTTTGTGTTCAATTTTACTCGTAATAATGTGTTTGCCTTTCGAGCCATAAAACTCAGCAATACCTTTTAATGCTAAGTTATCTGATTCTGTTGCGCCTGAAGTCCAAACGATTTCACGTGGATCAGCTTTAATTAAGTTCGCAACTTGTTCACGTGCATATTCAACTTTTTCTTCTGCTTGCCAACCATAAGCATGTGAGCGAGAAGCTGCATTGCCGAATGTCCCGTCAAACGTCAGGCATTCCATCATTTTTTCCGCAACCTGTGGGTCTACAGGTGTGGTTGCTGCATAATCAAGATAAATAGGACGTTTCATGTCAAATACCTGTAACCGATAAAAGGGCTGAATCAAGATGACCTGATGATGTTTGACGTAGTGCAACAGTTTGAACGTTGTCACGTGTAACAAGATCGGCAAGTGTGATTTTTGCTAAATAATCGGCAATGTGGTGGGAGAGTTCTTGCCATAGGTCATGTGTTAAGCACATTGCACCATTTTGGCAGTTGCCTTTATGGTCACATCGTGTTGCATCAACCGTTTCATTGACAGCTTCAATAATCGCTAAAATCGTAATTTCTTCAGCACTACGCGCAAGATGGTAACCACCATTTGCTCCACGAACGCTAGACACCAAGCCATGACGCTTCAATTTGGCAAATAATTGCTCAAGATAAGCGACAGAGATGGTTTGGCGTGCTGCAATTTCTGCAAGCGTAATCGTTTGTTCAGTTGGCTGCAAAGCTAGGTCTAGCAGAGCAGTCACTGCGTAGCGACCGCGAGTGGTTAAGCGCATGATCCGATACACGTGTTTAGACTAGATGTATGAATTTTATGAATCCTGACTAAAATAGTCAAGTATTTTGAAGATAATTCCTACTATTTTTGTCAGGATTTATTACTGGGCTAAAAATGGAGTGGTAAATATTGTTTTAATTAGAATAATTGCCATAAATTATACACAATTAATATAAAAAATAGAATCCCTATGAGACCAAAAGCCAAATTAATTCTTTTTTGTCGCGCTTGTAATTTACGGACACGATTTTGATATTGCTTTATTTCAACTTGCAAACTATTAATTTTAGAGCGTTGTGCGTCAATTTTTTCAAGTAAAGGTGCAATACGCTTGCTTGACGCTGTTGTACGCTGATCATCATCAGGATTGGTGAGCCATTTTTTCCAATCAGACAGCAATTTGGGCGCAGTTAAGTGAATGATTAAATCGCGAAATTCATCTTTTAGGACTTGATCACCTTCGATGCGTAATTTTTTCATGCTGCGTTTGTTGGCAAAAGCAAAAATTTGAATGAGATCTAATAACGTGCTGCTGACAGACAATTGTGCTGCTTGTTCAGGTTCTTTTAAATCAAATAAAATGCCTTTGTCGGTAAATTGAACATAAAAATCAAAATAAGGAATGTAGCTGTTTATTTTTATGGTTATTTGCTGATCTACAAATTTCTTTGCTTGTAAGCGAACGACTCGATCGTGTTTTAAAACGAAAGAATATATTGTCTCTAAAATAATCATGACAACATTAAGCAACAAACGGTTTTGTCGGCTTTTTTGTTGCGACTCACTCATAAAAATTTCCTATACAGATTTAGAGCATCCACGCTCAACAATTAAAATTTGTGATTTAATGCGAGTCGGCTCACAACAAATCAAATAATAACTTTGCTTTGTAGAACAGTTTTGCAAAACGATCAAGTAGTTTATTTGTTATGATGCGTATATTTTATGAGATAGTCGACTGAAATAATCACAGTTGTAAAAATGAAGAGGAGTTTCGAATGAGGGAACAGGACAGTAGTGTGGAAAGCATTACTCAGATAAAACAAGAACAAGAGTGTGAGCAAACTCAAGATCAGCCTAAGCGTAGCAAAGCTTCACGTAAGTCAGCGCTTGATTTTAGAAAATATACCAAGCAAATTTGGCTCGCAGGTTTAGGGGCATTTTCACGTGCTGAAGAAGAGGGTAATAAGCTTTTTGACTCATTGGTCGAAGTTGGTCAAGAACTCGAATCTCGCACCGTAGATGCAACAGATCACGCCGTCAATAAAGTTGCAGACAAAACCCGAGAATCTGTTACGGAAACCAAGGATAAGGTTGAGAAACTGCTGGATCATGGTGTAAATCATTCTTTAAATCGTATTGGTTTGGTGACTGCTAAAGATTTACAGCACCTTGAAACACTCATTTTACAATTACATACTAAAGTTGACGATTTGGTTGAAGAAAATAAAAGATTGACAATGCAATTACAAAAAACAGAAAAATAACGAACAAAATACGATCTCATGGGGGTTTTGATGATTTTTTTTATAAAATGCGTTCAGGCAGTCTTGCTTTCTCCCCCAAAGCATTGCTATAAAGACCGCATGGCCTTTCTAACTACAGCCTTAGATTTTAAACAAACGATATAAGAGGACGTAATCTTCATGAATAAATCAGAATTAATCGATGCAATTGCAGAGAAAGGGGGATTGTCTAAGTCTGATGCTGGGAAAGCATTGGATGCGACTATTGCTTCAATCGGTGAAGCGCTTAAAGGCGGTGACACAGTAACTTTGGTTGGTTTTGGTACTTTTAGCGTTAAAGAACGTGCTGCACGTACTGGTCGCAACCCAAAAACAGGTGAAGAACTTCAGATTAAAGCAAGCAAAGTACCTAGCTTTAAAGCGGGTAAAGGTTTGAAAGATTCTGTTGCTTAATTGCTCAGAAATCTATAAACGCGCCAGATGGCGCGTTTTTTATGAATAATCCAAAATAATAATACATTGCGCATTCATTCATATTTGAATATCAGTTAGAATCCCTGTGAAATAAAATATTGGAATACTTATGGAATCGTTTCGTAAAGTCATAAGGGGCTGGTTGGGCAAAGTTCTGCTCATCTTGTTTTTGACCCCGCTGGCGCTGGTTGGGATTGAGGGCTATTTCAGTGGTGGAAATAATGCAGATGTTGCTAAAACTGTAAATGGTCAGGCAATTTCAAAAAAAGATCTGGAAGCACAGACGAAAAGTTTTAAAGATCAATATCTTTCAATGGTGAATGGTGATGAGTCTTTATTGAATCAAGCATTTATTCAAAATAGTGCATTAGACAGTTTGGTTTCTCGTGCATTATTGGTTCAACAAGCTGAAAAATTGGGTATGACCCTCAGTGATGCACAGCTTGAACAGATGATTGCTCAACAGCCAAGTTTTCAAGAAAATGGTAAATTTTCAAATACTTTGTATGGTAATTATTTGCGTTCTATTGGTATGACTAATCAAAGTTTACTTGAAAATTTACGTCAAGATCATGCATTGAAAATGTTGATGGGAATGATCACGGATAGTGCTTTGGTGAGTAAATTGGATTTGCAACAAATTTCAAACTTACAAACTGAAAAGCGTGACTTGTTTCTTGCCAGTGTAAAACTAGACGATTACAAGCAAAATGTTAAAGTCAGCAATCAAGAAATTGCAGATTATTATAACAAGCATCAAAATAAATTTAAGCAAACGGCTTCAGTTGATGTTGATTATGTTGTATTGACGCCTGCAATGGTGGCAGGTCCGAATGCTGAAGTATCGGATGCAGAGCTTAAACAAGCTTATGCTGCTTTTGTTGAAAAAGCCAATAAAGAGATCAAGCGTGATGTTCATCATATTTTGATTGGTACCGATACTCATACCGCTCAAGAAGCACAGAAAATTGCAGCGGATGTGTATGCCAAAATTCAAGGTGGTATGACATTTGCTGAAGCGGCTGCACAGTATTCAGAAGACCCATCTTCAAAAAGCAAAGGTGGTTTACTTGAATCTTATGTTGCGGGTGCTTTTGGTGATGAGTTTGATAACGCTGTAAATAGCGGAAAAAATGGTCAAGTTTCACAGCCAGTCAAAACACAATACGGTTATCATTTGATTGAGTCGACTGCTGCAACAACAGTGATACCGACGTTTGAACAGAAAAAAGCAGAATTGACGGCTGAGGTATTAAAAAACAAATCGGCGAATGTATATTCTGATACTGTAAATAGCTTAAACGAAATGATTGTGAGCAGTGATGCACTTGATCCTGTCACACAAGAAATCAAAACAGCGAAAGTGGAATCTATAAAATCGGTTGCATTAAATACACAACATCCGGTGTTGTCTGATCCAGCAGTGAAAGTGAAATTGTTTAATGATGATGTGAAAAACGGTGATCGTAATGCATCAAGCAATATTCAGCTTGCCAATGGTGACACGGTTTGGATAAAAGTTCGTAATTATCATGCAGCAGGTGTTCAACCACTGGTACAAGCGACGGCTAAAGTGAGAGAAAAGTTGATTGAACAAAAGGCATATGAAGCTGCAAAAGCTCAAATTGCAACGATGTTGAAAGACTTTAAATCACAACCTGCTGAGCAAGTGCTTGCTAAAACACAATATCGTTTTGAACATGCAGGTGAGTTCATGCGTTCACAAGGTTTAAAGCGAGAAGTTGAGCGTGCTGCATTTAGTGTTCCTGCACCAAAAGCGGGTCAGTGGTCTGTAACGACTGCAAGTTTACCGGGTGAAATGGTTGTGGTTGCTGTTGCAAATGTAATCAAGCCACCTGTAGATGCTTTACCACCGCAACAAACAGCAGAATTGACTAAATTGTATCAACAGTTGCGTGGTCAGCAAGTGCTTGATGACTATACACAATATTTAAAAAGTCATGCCAAAATTAAATAAATTTTAATTTTACATGCAATAAAAAAGCGCTTCGGCGCTTTTTTATATTTTTATTTGGGAAAAGAAAAATAGAGCAAATCCATTTTAATCTTGAGTTTGAAAGCAATTTTATTTAAGTACAGCGTTTTATATATTTTGTCGATATTGGCTAGGTGTCAATTCAAATTGTTTTTTAAAGGCTTGGCTAAAAGCTGTTTCAGAAGAATAACCAATGCTATGTGCAATTTGCTGAATGGTCAGTTGTCCTTTGATTAAATGCTGACTTGCAAGGCGTAACCGATGCTGTTGTAAATAGGCAAGTGGCGTTTCTCCAACAATTTGATTGAATAATCCTGCAAATTTGGAGCGAGACATACAACATTGCTCTGCCAAACTTTCAACTGTCCATGAGTGTTCGGGTTGACCATGAATGACGGCAAGGGCATTGGCAAGTTCAGGATGAACGAGTGCACTGAGCCAGTTATTTTCATGATTGAGTTGTCCAATATAATCTCGAACACATTCAATCATCATAATACTTAGCAGATGATCCATGATTTTATTTTTACCTGCGAGGGTACGCTGAGTATCGGATGCAACAAAATATAAGCCAATACGCAACCATTCAGGTGCTTGATCACTGAGTGCATTTTGAATGTGAATATATGGCGGCAGTGCATTGACAAGCGGTTTTGCCATAATGGCATTGAGCTGACAACGCACAGATAAAATGAGGGTTTTGTTTTTTACTTGTCCTTCACCAAATTCGATGGCTTCTTGCTTTAAGCCATCGAATAATGGGGCAATATTGAGGCTTTCAACACGAAACCTATTTTGGTGGTGGCGAACCTCGTGTGCTAAGCCTGCGGGAATGAGGAACATATCTCCCGTATTGAGGCTGACATGCGTACCATTGTTAAATTGTAGGTGTGCTTCACCAAACAGCACAATATGTGCCATAAGTACAGGTTGAGCAGGACTATGAAATGCCCAATTCCCTTTGGCTTGCAAATAGAGATATTCAGAATGGTTTAAATGAATATCTTCAAAAATTTTACTGAGTGCATCCATAGTTTCATATCATTTTGGTCAAGCTTAATGTTTAAAATTACATTTTTTATATGTAGTTAAACATATTTTTTTCATTTTACATGTTCGATGAGGACATTTGCCATGCAGAAAGTGACAAGGACTTCTACATAGCTTTTATGGACGCTGACAACTGTTTTGATTATACATTATGGTCAAATATAGAGATAAGAAAAAATCAAGGAAAGAGGCATATATGAACGCACCGGTTAAAATACCTGAACAGCAAATTGGTGAGATCGTGGTTAAGTCAGGATTTGCGTTAGATAAAAAACGTTATTTATGGGCAATTAGTCCATCTTTACCTGTGATTGGTATTGGTATTTTAGCAGGATATCAATTTGCACCACGCCCATTGAAAAAAGTTTTTGCTTTAGGTGGTCCTATTGTTTTGCATATCATTATTCCTGCGATTGATACTCTAGTAGGCAAAGACAATAATAATCCATCCAATGAAGATATTAAGCTGTTAGAGCAAGATCCATATTATGCACGTTTGGTGAAAACGTTTATTCCTTTGCAATATGTTGCCAATGTTTATGCATGTTGGTTAACGAGTCGAGAGAGTACGTCTTTGTTCGATAAAGTGTTATTGGGCGTTTCGATGGGTGCAATTAATGGTATTGCAATTAATACTGCACATGAGTTGAGCCATAAATCTTCTAAAATAGATCATTTGCTGTCGCATCTGGCTTTGGTACCTTCGGGATATAACCATTTTCGTATTGAGCATCCTTATGGACATCATAAGCGTGCAGCAACACCTGAAGATCCTGCATCATCTAAAATGGGTGAAACATTTTATGAGTTTTTCCCACGTACAGTGATTGGGTCATTCAAGTCAGCCATTGAAATTGAAACGCAGCGTTTAAAGCGTAAAGGATTGTCTTTTTGGTCGAAAGATAATGAGTTGTTGCAAGGTTGGGGCATCACTGCAGGATTTCATGGTTCAATGCTGAAAGTCTTTGGAAGTGAAATTTTGCTTTATCAACTCACACAAGCGATCTATAGTATTGGTTTATTTGAAGTCATTAATTATATTGAGCATTATGGTTTGTTACGTCAAAAAAATGAAAACGGTAAATATGAACGTACCATGCCTGAGCATAGTTGGAACAATAACAATATTGTGACCAATCTCTTTTTGTATCAATTACAACGTCACTCCGATCATCATGCTTATCCAACCCGTCCATTTCAAGCATTGCGTCATTTTGATGAAGCGCCTGAACTGCCAAGTGGTTATGCGAGTATGTTATTGCCAGCATTGATTCCACCGTTGTGGTTTAAAATGATGGATAAACGTGTATTTGATCATTATAAAGGGGATTTAAATCAAGCCAATATTTATCCAAAGCGCCGTGCATCAATATTTAAAAAATTCGGTGTGATTGATCGTTTTTTAAATAAAGATTGATTTTAGATGTATTGATTATTGTTGATATAGAAAAGGGAAATTGAATGTTAATCAGTTTCCCTTTTTTTAATGTATTTTGATCAGGTCTTTCGATGCATTTTGTTTAATTAGACATTTTGATTGAGTGCATCAATATAATGTTGCTGTGCATGTTCAGTCACTGCACCACGTTGTTCGAGGAGTATCAGACAGCGTAAAGTCAGGTCATAAGATTGATAACAATGATGAGCAATGAGCGCTAGATGTTTCAGTTGCTCGTCATCCATAAGTTCGGGTCGGGTAAAATCACGCACATAGACTAAATCGGCTTCGAGGAGTTGATTCACCGCGCGATTAGGTTGGTCGACATAAGCAAAGGGTGCAATCGGCCATTGTTTAACTGCTGCAAAGCAATGCGGAACAAAACCTTGCGCCCGTAATTCAATATCAATCTCCCCCCATGCAGGTTGATCTTTATATAGGGTCATAAAGGATATTTCAGTTTGAATGACTACCGTTTTTTTAAGTTTTTGACGACCTGATTTAAAAACAGAAAGTTCAGCACCTTGAATATCAATTTTTAAAAAATCGAGGCATTGAATCTCATCAATATCATCTAGTTTTTGCGTTTGAATGGGAATTCGTTCAAGCACTTCGGCATTCGGTTTGAGTATAATAAAATGCTTAAACATATTTTGATCAGGCTCAAGTAAACTGGTCATACCTGAGTATCTGCATACATTGAGTTGATGCAACTGACCATCACCCACTGCATACGGCAAATAGCGTTCAAACGTACTTTTCTGAACATTCAGTTGTTGTAAGGCATCAGACTGAGGTTCAAAACCTGTCACATTGCATAGTTGTGCATTGAGTAGGATTTTGTAGGGTGGGTCGCCATCAATTGGGTTGGCACCAATATCAACAATTTCAGTCAATCGTTCTACTTGTAACAGTTGCGCTAATCTATCCATATATTCCACGCAGATCATCTTTATTTATTTTTTATCATGTAATGCTGACATTTATTTTTAAGGTGTCAAGCATCCCTTTTCAGCTTGATATTATGATGGATTTTTAGTCTCTGAAAAGGGGAATCAATGAAATAACTGCAAAAATATGTGTGAAAATTAGCGGTTTAGTTCTTTTTTCATCCAAATTTCACAGGCATGGCTATGACCTGTATGACCGAGTGGTTGTGCTAAATGTTCGAATCCTAAATTTTCATAAAGTTTGACCGCTTGCCATAAGTCTTGTGTGGTTTCTAAATAGCATGCTTTGAAGCCATTTTGTTGGGCAAAGTCGAAGCCCAATTGTAAAATCTGCTTGGCAAAACCTAAACCACGAATTTTAGGTAGGAAATACATTTTTTGGATTTCTAAAATATGCTCACTCCCTTTGAGAGGAGATAAACCACCACCGCCTAAAATTTCGCCGTGTTCATTTTCAATGACCCAATACATTGAGTTGGGTTGAGTATAAACGGCATAAAGATTATCTAAAATCGGATCTGCAACGGCAAAGCCTGATTCAGCGGCAAGTCCAAACTCGGAGGATACTAGACGAATAATGTGTGCTAATGCGACATTATCAGTTGCTTGGATTGGGCGTAATGAGTACATATAAAATGATAAAATAAAAAAGATGGACTTTTATAACAAAAATCCATTCTTTAGAGGGGAATATAGCGCTTTAATTTATTCAGAAATTTACATTATTTTAGTTCACTTGATGATTTACCCAATTCACGGCGGGCAATGATCAATTGTTGAATTTGCTGTGTGCCTTCAAAAATATCAAGAATTTTTGAGTCGCGTGCCCATTTTTCGAGTAGTTCATCTTCGTTATAGCCAACACTTGCTGCCAACTCCACACATTTCAGCGTAATTTCATTACAGATTCGACCTGCTTTGGCTTTGGCAATTGAGGCTTCTTTTGAGTTAGGTTTACGGTTGTCCGCCATCCATGTTGCACGCATGGTCAGTAGGCGAGAGGCTTCCCACTCAGCTTCCATACGATAAATTTGTGCAGCAATATTGCTTGATTGCAAATAGGGCGTTGCATAATCTGCATCAATTTGGTCTTTAAAAATTTCCTTGATGCGCTCAAGAGATGCTTTTGCACAACCAACAGCCATTGCTGCAACCAAAGGACGGGTATTGTCAAAAGTTTCCATCACCCCTGCAAAGCCTTTTGCCACATCAATTTCAGCATTGCCGAGTAAATTTTCACCTGCGACACGGCAATCAATAAAGCTAATTACGGCAGTATCTGAGGCTTTAATACCGAGCTTATGCTCTAGGCGTTCAACCTTCATGCCCGGTGTGCCTTTTTTCACCACAAAAGACTTAATTGCCGCACGTCCGAGCTTTTTATCGAGTGTTGCCCAAACCACGACTGAATCGGCACGTTCACCTGAAGTGACAAAGATTTTTTCACCATTGAGAACGTAATCATCGCCATCTTTGGTTGCCGTTGTACGAATGGCAGCTGAGTCAGAACCACAACCCGGCTCAGTAATTGCCATTGCCGCCCAAGTACCTTTAAAGCGTTCAAGTTGCTCATCATTAGCAACAGCAGCAATGGCAGAGTTACCTAAACCTTGACGTGGCATAGACAGCAGTAAACCTGTATCGCCATAACACATTTCAATGACACCGAGTGCTGTGGACATATTGACGCCATTTTTGTTGCTAGCATCAGTGTCGCCACGTTTGTTAACCGCAGCACCTGCATTCATGCCATCGCCACCATCATTCATACCATCGAGCAGTGAAGCGAGCATATCCAATTCTTTTGGGTAAGCATGTTCAGCTTTGTCATATTTACGTGAAATTGGGCGTAGCACATTCAGCGCGGTTTCGTGTGCTTGATCTAAAAGCATTTGAAATTTTTTAGGGTTCTGTAAATTCATGTGATTATTCCTTTTTGTATTTCTATTATTCTTATAAATTAAGCGTGTAATGCCGATTGTACGATTGCGGTTGCACGCAAATCACGATACCAACGCTCTACAGGGTGTTCTTTGGTAAATCCATGACCACCAAGAAGTTGTACGCCATCTGTACCAATTTTCATTGATTTTTCAGCACAGAGTAAACGTGCTAAGAAGGCTTCACGATGGAAAGGTTTTCCTGCCTCAGCAAGGCTTGCAGCATTGAGGACGAGCATACGCATGGAATCTATTTCAATGGCCATATCGGCAATCATAAATGCCACACTTTGACGATGTGAAATCGGCTCACCAAATGCAGTACGTTCATTGGCATATTTGATGCAATACGCTTTTACGGTTTCACAAGTACCGACTGCTAAAGCACACCACATCAAATTACCTAAATCTAAAAATGCGGTGTAATTGAAATCATCATCACCCAAACGTACAGCAGGAGTATTGTCAAATTTTAAAGTCACAGTTTCAGCGGCTTTCAAACCCATCGCTGAAGATTTACGTACGTTAATGCTGTCATGGCGTTGCACCACAAAAACATCGGCTTGACCATTGAAGTCCGCACTGACAATCAAAAGATCTGCAGTTTCACCTAAGATTACTAAAGTCTTTTCACCATTAATGCTATATGCACCATTATTTGCAGTGGCTTTAGTTTTAAGTTTATAAGGATTAAAAGCGGGTGTTGCTTCTTGAATGGCAAAACTGGCTTTAAGTTCGGGATCATTGGCAAATGCAGGCAAGTAAGTGGACTGCACTTGCTCAGAACCCCATTGGGTAATGGCATTGATGGTGCTAAAGGTTGAAAGTAGACCTGCTGTTAATGTGAAATCACCTATGGCTAAGGTCTCAGCAATCAGAATGTTGCTTAGAATATTTTTTTCAGTTGCAACACCCCCTAATGCTTCAGGTAGAGCATAAAAATTAAGCCCTAAATCAATACTGTGCTGCCATAGTTCGTGTGGGAATGACTCATTGTGATCGGCATCGTGTGCTAAAGGGTATAAAACTTCAGATGCAAACTGTTGCATCGCATCAACAGTCATTTGTTGTTCTTCAGTTAGACCAAGATCAAACAAACCTTTTTGTTGATTCGGTAGGCGCTGTTTTTTGACATTTGAATCAGATTTAAAGGCTTTTTGTGTGACTGAGAGTGTTTTAAAGCCTGCTTTTGAACCCTGATACAGTGATTTTTCCACAAATTTACGTAATTTGAGTTGATCGAGAAGATCGCTACCTGCGATTTTTGTCAATATATTTAAGCCCAAACCCTGAGCTTTATTTACCATGTTGGTCATTCCGTAGCGCCTGTTATTGTTTGGTATGCTCAGTATCGTGCCATGCAAAAATATAAAAAACTATGTCGTAGTTGACAGTGGGTTTGACCAAAGATAAACGGTATTTGGAAGTGGTTTTATTAGATTAAGTCTTTAATTATTATTATTTATTTTAGATTTAAAAAAGTATTGGATTTAATTGAATTGACCAAAATGACAAATCGGAATGAATATTGTCATTTTAGTCAAAACAGTTTAAATGAATTTTATTTTGCAGCTTGAATAAAAGGCGTAATCATTTTACGCACATTGGTTTTTGCCTCAATAACAGTCATAAATGTATATGCACCAATGAATTTACGGCTAATAAACATAAATTCTTTCGGTGGAATACTGAAATAACGTGATGCCATAGATTTAGATGCACGTTGCATAACACGGCTATGCAATTGGCTTTTTTTCCAATCATAGCGTAGTTGTTCATCCATCACACCCGCAGGCAAATCAGGATTATTTAATGGCGTACTAAAGGCTTCAGTGGCAAGTAAAAATACTTTTGCCATATCGGGTTTAATGTTCAGTGGCATATTGTCAAAAAATTCGTAACCTGACATTGAGCGCACCATATCTTCAGCATTATGATGATAGCCTGCTTTAATCAGATTACGTGCAACATAAAGAAGTTGCGCATCAAATTGACGAATGGCGCCAAAATCGAGCAAGATGATTTTATCTTGAATGTCTGTACCATTGCCCAAACGAACCAAATAGTTACCAAAGTTTGGGTCAGTTTGCATTTCACCCCATTCAAATAGTTCACGAACGGCGATTTCAAGTGATGCTTCACCGAGCAAATTACGGCGTTCTTGTGGTAAAGACAGCATGACAGGGCTGTTGATGGGTACGCCACGTTCAAAAGTCATGCACAACACTTGGTTGGTGCAATATTCATCAATGATATGCGGTACGGCATAACGTGCATCATTTTTGAGGCGCTCAGCGAAGCGTTGTGTCGTTGCAGCTTCAATCTGATAATTAACTTCACGATGCATCATTTCACGAACTTCATCGAACCATTGGTCAAATTCACGTGTCTGCGGCACCATGCGTGTCAGTTTAAGCATGTTTTTAAATAAGCTCATATCGGAATCAATGGCATCTGCCACACCCGGATATTGAACTTTTAGCACAATTTCTAAGCCATCAGATTTGCGTGTTGCACGGTGTACTTGTGCAAGTGATGCCGTACCAATCGGTTCATGGTCAATGGTCAAGTCAGCGAGTTTTGAACCCAATTGAGCTTTCAATTGTTCATGAATAGCAGGCCATGCTAAAGCAACTGTTTGATTATTGAGTGTATTGAGTGCTTGGGTGATTTCTTCAGGTAGGAAATGTTCGCCGTACAGTGCCATCATTTGCCCGATTTTGACGATAGAGCCTTTGAGCTTGCCAATTTCAGATACCAAATATTCAGCTTGTTCCTTCATGACTTTTTTGCGTTTTCTCTCTTTTTCTTCTTCACTTGAAAAAATAGAACCTGCACTCGAAGCTGCCCAACGGCTTCCCGCCAGTAAAGATGCTTTAGCAATAGATAAGCGACGATCCATAGAGGAAGTCTTTAACTCTTTGAGCTTATCGTTCTGATCTGACATGAAGATTAAATCCTTTGAGAGATACGCACAGGTAAATTATAGTGAATATTACCTGTTCTGAATGTATTAAACCAGTTTAACTAGATGGAAATGAAGTATGATAATCCGCCTCATCATACGGCATTTTTTAAATATGACAATGCCACAAAATATAAAAAATAGCCCATTTTAGTCAGCATTTTAGCCAAGAAGTAATTGTAAAAATAATTACATATGATATTGAATTTTAATTGTTTCACGCTTCATTAACTGACTTTTATTCAGTTGTATATATTGCGTCATCATTTCTGTCACAACAGGGTTTCGAAATCCTGAAGCATAGCCTTTAACAATGATAATACTCGGCAGACTAAAAAACAGATAGTGTGCATCATCAAGCGTTGCAGGACTATAGATGCCTTGCTCGGTCAGTACATGCTGAAAAAATTGTTTTTCAGTATGCACAATGTTGGAGTGTTGGTCATTCCACCAATTTTGGCGCATTGCCATCAGGTTATTGTGTTTATAGCTCATAGGAGAGATTTAAAATAGACAGGAATAGGTCAATATTGGGTGGGGAAGATGATAAATGCAAGGGACTTTATTTGAACTTTTGTAGCGTATAAGTCAGTAATAACAGCCTTGTTATACAGTTAAAGTTGAATACAAGGCTGTTTAATTAGGGAAAAGATGGAATTAAATTTTACGTTTGTCTAACTGATGAGATACTGTATCGCCAATAGATTGCACACAAATGACAATAATCACCAAGACAATAATGACAGCAAGCATAATTTGCATATCAAAGCGTTGATAGCCATATCGGTAGGCAATATCGCCTAAACCGCCTGCACCAATTGCACCCGCAATGGCTGAAGAGTTAATCATGGTGACAATGGTGACGGTAAATCCAGCAACAATGCCTGGTAAGGCTTCAGGTAATAAAACATGCCATATAATTTGTTTACGATTGCAACCCATCGCTTGCGCCGCTTCAATTAAACCTTGATCAACCTCTCTTAAACTGACTTCGGCAATGCGTGCGAAAAAAGGCGTTGCTGCAAGCGTAAGCGGAACGACAGCCGCCCAAACACCATAACTTGTACCGACAATCCAACGGGTGAGCGGAATGAGTGCGACCATTAAAATCAGAAATGGAATTGAACGGGTAATATTGACCACGCCGCCTAAAACTTTATTGATGCTTTTGGATGGATAAATGCCATATTGGCGAGTACTCACCAAAACCAATGCAAGTGGTAAGCCAATTAAAAAAGCAAAGAGTGCCGATACACCGACCATTAAAAAGGTATCAATTGTACCGCTGATTAATAAATCAATGAGCTGATTAGACATAGCCAAGTACCTCTAGGTGCGTAATCGCTGGTGCTAATGCACTTTTTAATGCTGAAAGATCGAGTGTTGTATCCGATACTGCAATAATCAATGAACCCACAAAATGTCCTTGAATGGTATCGATATGACTTTGGTGTAAATGAACAGGCACATTGAAGTGTTTAAACATGATATTTAAATCAGGCGATGCTAAAAGTATGCTTGAGTAGTGTAATTTTAAAATGGTTTGGCGATGTTCATGGCTTAAATCTTGCTGCAAGATGACAGGAAGATCGAACTTTTCAAAACTTAAAATTTCTTGGGTGATCGATTGTTGAGGTTTAGAGAATACTGACCAAACTTGTCCTGCCTCTACAATTTCACCTTGTTCAATCACCACGACTTGATCGCAAATTTCTCGAATGACTTGCATTTCATGGGTAATTAAAACAATGGTGATGCCCAATTTCTGATTGATTTCTTTTAACAGCTTAAGTACAACAGCGGTACTTTCTGGATCAAGTGCTGATGTTGCTTCATCACAGAGTAAAATTTCAGGATGATGTACAAGCGCCCGCGCAATACCGACACGCTGTTTTTGTCCACCTGAAAGTTGTGAAGGATAGTGATCTATTTTTTCACTTAGTCCGACAAGATTAAGTACCTCGTTGACACGAGATTGAATTTCAGCTTTTTCATAGCCTGCAACTTTTAACGGTAATGCTACATTTTCATACACTGTTTTTGCCGACATTAGATTGAAATGCTGAAAGATCATGCCAATTTTTTGACGCAGTTGAATGAGCTCTGCATGGGCTAAGTGGGCTAAATCTTGCTGGTGGATTAAAATTTGCCCATCGTTGATTGATTCAAGTCCATTAAGCGTGCGTATTAAAGATGATTTTCCTGCACCACTTTTACCAATAATGCCGAAAATTTTACCTTGTGGAATATCTAAATTGATATTTTTCAGCGCATGGACTTGGGTATTTTGAACATCATAATACTTATTTAAATTGCGAATTTTAATGTGTGGGACGGTAAAGTCCACCTGTGAACCAAAGCTAACCATGATGCTTTCCTTTTGTTATAGATGATGCTCTAGATGATTATTTCCAACCAGGGAACCAAAGGGTAGGACCAAAATCTGCATCTAAGGCTTGTTTGACTTGTGGTGAGTTTTGATAAATTTCCACAAATTTCTTTAACTTATCGTCTTTGTCGACATAGTCATCACGGACAGCAAATAAAATTGCAAAGCGTTTGTCGGTATTTGAATCAAAAAGTAAGGCTTTTTCAGGATCAGCTGTTTTCGCCATGCGTAAATAATGTGGGTATCCAAATGCAAGATCGACATCATCAATCGCACGTGCGGTTTGAGGGCCTTCAACCTCTGTAAATTGTAAGTTTTTAGGATTTGTCGCAATATCTTGCAAACTTGCTAAAAAGTTATCAGGTTGTTTGAGGGTAATTAGTTTTGCTTGCTGTAATAACTGTAAAGCACGCCCTTGATTGACAGGATCATTCGGAATGACCACTGTGGCATTTTGCGGGAGGGCATCAAAGCTTTGATATTTTTTAGAATATAAACCGACATGCGTTGCGGCACCAACAGCAAAGGCTTTGATCTTAAAATCAGTTTCTTTTTTAGCGTTATCAAGGAAAGGTTGGTGCTGAAAGAAATTGGCATCAATATCGCCATGATTGAGGGTAATATTGGGTGTATTCCAATCGGAAAACTCGACCAATTTGACATTGATCCCTTGCTTCTTCGCTTCATCTGCAGCTGCTTGCAAAGGCTTGGCAAAAGAAGGGCTGATACCAATCACCAATTCATTTGATGTCGTTTTTTTAGTGTAACTCCATGCCAAAAGCCCAATGACCAATATGGCAACGACTACGCCAATTAGCGTAAGTTTAGATTTTGAAGCGTGTGCCATGATGCACCTCTATAATTTTAAGTCGATAATGTCAGCACCATCGTGAGTGTCAGCGTCATCATCGAAAATGATTTAAAAATGTGAATTGCTTTACGCAGTATGCTTTTGTTGAGTGTTTAGCTGATGTTGCGCAGACTCTTTATTCTTTAACGTGCTTTGACATCGGAACTGCTGAGCAGGGTGTGTTTCTGATAAAAGATCACCTTGCTGAAACAGTTTGTGACGCAAACTGCCATTTTCATATGCTGTTTTATAACGTCCGCGTTGCTGTAACTCAGGAATGACCAAGCGAATAAAATCTTGATGCGATTCAGGCGCTACGGTACGGGTGAGGTTGAAACCATCAACACCGGTTTCATCAAGAAGTTGAATCAGTTTTTCCGCTACGGTTGCACCGCTACCGACGATTAGTGGATAACGACCGCCCAAAATGTGTTGCGCTTTTAAATCAGTAATGGTGATTTTTTGTTCTTTAAACTTATTGTTTACAGAAGCAATACTATTGGTTTGTTTGTAGGGAATGGCTTCATTTGCTGCAAACTGAGAAAGGTCTATACCGACAGAGCTTGAAAAATGGGCAATACCTGCTTCAGGGCTTGCATAGCGAATATATTCAGCGAATTTTTCCTGTGCCAATTCATCTGTTTCAGCCGTGACTACGGTAATGCCGACAAAAAGCTTAATTTCATCAGGATTACGACCTTGTTGTTGGGTTTGCTCTCGAATTTTTTCAACTTGCAGTTTTAGTTTTTCAGGACTATCTGCACCAATAAACATGCCTTCAGCATGTTGAGTTGCAAAAGATAAACCTTTCGCTGATGCACCTGCTTGATAAAGGACAGGTGTTCTTTGTTTCGATGGTGCAACTTGAAAAACGCCCTGACTTTGATAAAACTTACCTTGATGATGAATCTCGTGAACTTTTTTTGGGTCGGTAAAAATACGATTGATTTTATCTTTTTGAATAGCATCATTTTCCCAAGAACCTTCCCAAAACTTATAGCAAAGTTCTCTGTACACGACAAAAATAGATAACTCATTGAAATAATGTCATAATAA
>CAXYZD010000017.1:0-30627 GCA_964293455.1 uncultured Acinetobacter sp.
GGCAGAATCCTGATAGGATAAGGGTTCTGTGAAATTTGTCGTGTACAGAGAAAATTTATATATAAAGCTGTGACATATTTTAACTTGAGTGCTTATTCCAAAGTACAGCCATAGTTCTGTCATCATGATGCCCCGGTGTAAAGAAGTGCATCCATTCCAATAAAGCCGTATCAGCAGATTCGATTTGCATGATTGGATCAAGTTCAGCGTACAGTTTTTGCCATTTAGCGAGGTTCAACAAGCCTGAATCTGTTTCAAAAATCGGGTCTGAAATACCGTCGGTCATGAGCAAAATAGCATCTACATCGGTAAAACACCCAATTTTCAATCGATTGGTAAAATCTTGCGCGATGCTACGGTCAAGGAATCGCGTTTGTCCTGCATATTCACCGCCATCAGGATCATTCATTAAACGTAAATTGCTTTCACTATATAACGCAATTGCGCCATCACCCACAGAGAATGTACTGACAAAGGTTTTATCAGCTAACTTACAAACCACAGCGACCAATAGCGTAGTCGAAAAATCTTTTGTATTGGCGCCTAAATTAGTGGCTTGAAGTTCAATTTGGTTAAGAATGGATTTATAGATTTCATAATAAACATGATGAAATTGTTGATTTAATTTTGTTGCGATGCCAACGGTAACCTGGTCTTGACTGCCTACTTGCCATTTGGCTAAATCATTGTTTAGATCATCTATCGTATAGGGATTTAGATAGCGCTGAAATTCACTCTGAACGATTTCGACTGCAATTCGAGAACCTTCTCTAGAATATTTTGCACTGCCTGCACCATCTGCCACAGTAATCACTGACCAAGGGCTATCTTCAATCAAATGAATCGCAAAGTCATCATCACGAAATGATCCTACATGTTCATGTGAGCGTCCACGGCGACTTGCAGCGACTATTTTATAGTTTGGTGTATCAATCATGGCTTGATCTAAATGGGTCTTCACAAACTCTTGACCCGCTTCAGGTTCAATCACTTTCCATAAACTACGTGGGTCGGCAATCACATTGAGTCGACACTGAGCAGATCGGGTTTCATCTTCTGCAATAAATTGAAAGCTAAACTCAATCGGATTTGCTTCTACAGGCTGTCCCTGAATACTTTGCGTATCTTCATCAAAATAAAACTGTGTATCGGGAAATTTAAAGCTTTCTGCTTTGTAACTGATTTCACCCGCATCATGGGGTGAAATCACGGTAATTTTCGATTGATATGCTTGTCCAACTCGAGCATTATCCACTTGAAATCTCACATCTTCATATTTACTTCGTCTAAATACGTTTTCAATCTCTAATCTATTTTGTTCTATTTCCGCAGGCACTTTTTCCATCGCTGCAACTGTATTAGCTTCAACAATAATTTCAGGAATCACATTTTTAGATACTTGCTCATTAGTTGCCGTTATTGGTTGTTCAACTTCTACAATTGTAGTTTCTTGATGTATTGAATTTAAGTC
Source organism: uncultured Acinetobacter sp. (assembly GCA_964293455.1). GTDB lineage: Bacteria > Pseudomonadota > Gammaproteobacteria > Pseudomonadales > Moraxellaceae > Acinetobacter. Next base: position 1,472 of record CAXYZD010000017.1, read on the forward strand.
GCTCTGCAATTTCTCTTGTTCTTGCGTATATTCATCAATAAAATCCGTGATCACGGCGATATCTTGTTTTTCATCAATTTCAGCATTTGTTTTAGAATAAGTTTCTAAATCTATTTCTGCACCAAGTTCAAAAACCCCATCAGGTTTAGCGCGACTTGGTTCATGAATCAATGAAGCATGATTCGAAAATGCCTTAACTTTTTCAAGTGCATTGATCAATTTTGAAAGTTGTTTCAAATTTTGTGAATCGTGCAATAAAAATTGAATAAAATTTTCATCAAACTCAGATGCATTCAGTTCCAAAATTTGCTTGATTTTGCATACATCACCGTCCATGTTTCCCCCAATCTATTTATTTTATTTAAATTTTATACTGAAAAAATGCAATTAAATGGATATTAATGAAAAACAGTCTCGTCTTGAATCACTAACCTTGTCCACGTGTAAGATCGAAGTCACCACCACCTGACGAAAAACTAATTTGCCGACGACACCATGGGCACACCACCGATTCTCGATAACCGTCATAACACATCAAATTGCCACAACCACAAACAGCAAAAGCTGTTTCAGCAAAACAGTGCGGACAACTAGGCGTACCTTCCAATTCTGCTGTGTTAATTTGTTTGTTCGGTGCTTGATGATCAGACCAAGTAAAGTATTCTTCTGAAATCGCACTACATATATCAAGCTTAAAGTTATAGAGATTAATATTTAGATCAGATGGACTTTTATACTGCAAGTGCTTGGTATATTTCATGATATAAGGCTTACCCATTTTTTGGCAACGCCCAACAAATGTTGCACAGTTTTCATCGACCTTATTTTTGCTAATCGATAAGGTATCTTTCGCCAAACGCATATAACGCTCATCTAAAGGCAATAAGTCATTCTTTTGCTGATTACTCCCCACACTAATACTTTGTGACACAACAGAAGCGGTAATCCATTTACACAGCCCTTTGACATACTCAGGGGTGATTTGATCAATTGAAATGGTATTCTCAGTGATTTTTTTCAATATGGAAAAATCAACATCAGCTCCTAGACCTATAGCAACCACTGTGGCTTTATTGGCGTATTGCGCATTCCAACGTTGAATCGCTTGTTCATATTCATCTGTAGGGCGACCATCGGTGAAGATGTAAACCATCGGTTTCCAATCACCTTTCACCTCAGTGGTTGTTTTCAGCACATAACGGTCTATTTCTTGCCCCAAATGATCTAAGGCTTTACCCAAATGCGTTCCACCACCCAAAGGCAAACTGAAATGATTAAATGCAAAGAGCTCCGTTAAAGGAACCAAGGTGCGTACAATGCCTGCATAAGCAATAATCGAAATATAAACTGTTTCAAGGGCATAAGGGTCTTTTCTTAAACCACTTAAAATGAGTTCAACACCTTCTTGTACAGAATCTATCGGCTCTCCCACCATAGACTCAGAGCAATCAAGTACAAAAAATACGGGCAATCTACGCATGTTTACACCTGTTTATTTTTATATAACAACGCAAGTATTTTATAGTATCCAATTCATCCATTTAGATCATAAATAGATGAATGATGAACCTATAGAACCAATTGAATTTCAGCAGGTGGCGGTGGCAACGAAATAGAATCTGTCACGCCTGCACTACTGCTACCAGCAACCACACTTGCAGATACCCATTTAAAGAAACTCGCAAAACTGTTTGAATCCATACTATCTAAAACAACAACTTGATTGGTCAGTTGTAATAACGATTCCGTTTTAGCTTTAGGTCCTGCGGCACAAGCTACAATGGTGGCAAAATTTAACTGTTTAATGGTTGGTAGCATTTGCTGATACGCATACACATCCGAAGGCGAACCATCGGTCATTAAAAATAATAATGGACGCCAATCACCTTTCACATCATCCGTACTTTTTTGAACGTGCTTCCCGACTTCCTGTGCCAATAATTCCAGTGCAGCGCCCATAAAGGTTGCACCTGCACTCGGCACATCTAAATCTGGTATTTGCACTTGATCTAAAGGCGTTAAAGGTAAATATACTTTTGCTTCTAAATCAAAAGTAATCACACTCAAATGCACACTTTCAAGTGCATAGGGATCTTGTCTTAATGCACTGAGCATCGACTGTAAGCCGACATTCACCGAGTGAATTGGCTCTCCACGCATTGAACCCGAAGTGTCCAACAAAATATAAACAGGTAAACGGCGCATGATCTTCTCTTTAAGTTATTCGATTTAGCTATATTGTTTTAGCCATTCCACAAAATTATCCGATGCCGATGAATTTCCGACAGCATTAAATTTCCAACCATTATTTTGTCGAACCAATTCAGCAAATAACAGTGAGCGTTGTTGATCATACTGCCCAACACCCGACAAATTAAAACGCACCATTTCTTTACCTGAACCATCTACAGCACGAATAAATGCATTTTTAACCTGACCAAAATGTTGATTGTTTTTTGAAGCATTATAAATTTGTACAATAAAGACAATCTTATGATATTCAGGCGCAAGGGTGTTTAATTTAACAATGATCTGTTCATCATCGCCATCACCCGCACCTGTTCGATTATCACCTGTCAGCCAAATTTGACCTGAACGATGCCTTTGATTATTAAAATAAATCACATCACTATTTGTCAAAGTGGCTTGCCCTTGGGCATTCCAACCTAAATCTTTAACTTTACCATTGCTGTCACATAAGAAAGCAACCACATCTAAATCATGCTCTTCAGTCCCTCCACCAAAAAGCCCACCCAGAAAGCCTTTTTTCTGCTCAATAATGTCCCAACCTAAGCCAATGGTAACTAAAGATAAATTGTGCTCTGATTTTTCAAGGGTAAGCCCTTGCCCTTTTGCTAAAGTGATGCCCATTTTCTTTTCCTTTATTTTTATACAATGAATTATTGAAAGTTAAAGTACTACATTCACCTCAGGCGGTGGTGGTGGCAAATCATTCAGACCTGATACTTCTTTTTGCCCTGCATCAACTTTTTGGCTACCTGTAGAAATACTTGCAGATACCCATTTAAAGAAGGCTTTAATGGTATTTGAATCCGCTGTCGCTAATTCAACAACGACTTCAGTAATTTGCTTTAAAATACTCGTATCTGCGTTATGACCTGCTGCACATGCGATCACCATACCTGTTTTGGCTTGTTTTAAACGTGCTAGACCTTTTTTCCAATCATCTGTTGGCGCACCATCGGTCATAATAAAAATTAAAGGTTTCCAATCACCACGTGTATCGTGTGTGGTTTTTTGTACTTCCTGATCTATTTTATCTGCCAACAGCGCCAGTGCTTCACCAAATTGTGTTGTTCCTGTGGCTTGTAATTGAGGCGGTTGAAACATTGCAATTTCAGTCAAAGGCATGAGTTGCTTGGCTTGCGTGTCAAAAGTGATGATGGATAAAAAAGCCGTTTCAAGCGCATACGGATCTTGTCGAAGCGAAGATACTAAAATTTCTACACCATTCTTGACTGCTTCTATTGGCTCGCCGTGCATTGATCCTGACGTATCTAATAATAAATATACGGGTAATCTTCTCATTTATTCTTCCCTGCTGAATGTTTTAATTCATTTTTAATCTTTATAGCTCTTGTTATATAAAAAAATAGACTAAAAACAAAGCATTTTTTTAATTTTTGATCAGATATTTTGATATTAAGCCAATATGCATTTTGAGAAAATTTACAGCATAAATTTGATCTTCCATGTTGATAGATCAAGATAGATTTGATCTTCCATGTTTGAGTACATCAATAAAAAACAGGCGATTGATTTTCAATTGCCTGTTTTATGCTGAATGAATCAAGGAACTCAAGATTTACACTTGATTTAAAAAACGCACTTTAAAAATTATACTGAGCCAACATACTTACACGATTGTCTTCACCTATTTTCGTACCATCTTCTAAGGCTGTAAAGACTTCACGCTCACCGTACACATATTCCAAACCGAAGCTAATTGGCTTCACAGGACTGTAAAACACATTTGCCCACGCTTGCCATAATTCTTTATTGGCTTGTGGCGATGCTGCAATATATGCCTGATCTTCTTTAAATTTCATATAACCATAACCCAATGTTGCACGCGTTTTATCATTAATTTTTTGTGCTACACCGACAGTAATTGAGTCAAACTCACTGAGTGCAACAATTTCATTACCTTGTTTTACGACACCACTGTTTGTCCATGACACAAAACTACTGTCACCTTTGACGTGGTAATAATCAGCTTTCACACTTGTTTGTGGCGTGAAATCATATTTCACCCCTAATCCCATACCCCATGACCATTCCTCATCACTTTCAATACGTTTTTCATGTGCCATGGTGCGTAAACTCATATTTAAGTCATCACCAATTTTTTGATTCCAACGTGCAGTCAATGCCGGTAAACGTGCTTGAACCGTGCTATCTTTTGGATCTTCTGCCGCAATAATCAACTGTGAGCTGGGTAGAATCGTATAACTATAACGCACTTGTGGTATCCGTTTTACCGCTCCCCCCACATAACCTAATGCATCAATGGTTTCAGGCATATAATCGGGTACTGCAAAGTTTGACCACGTTTGACCAATCAACCATTGGTTATAGTTCAAATAAGCGTGGCGAATACGTAAATTATCTAGACCTGTACCGCCCAAAAAATCCATTTCAAGTTTGCCTGAAACAGTTTGATTTAACATAGGACTTTTAAAATCTAAACCAATACGGGTTGCCGAAAGTGTCGATTTTAATTCATCCGAGCTTTCTTTATGACCCTTTAATGGCACGGTACTAATCTGATTATATAAGCGAGAAGCACTACCTCCTTCTGCTTGATAAGAAGCATCTAAGCGAATATTTCCGTAGACTTTAACTTCTGCTTTAGCAAGGCTCAATAGACCATTCGGTTGCTCGATTATTTTTGTCGCGCTATTTACAACAGGTACAGATGCAACAGGGCTCGTCACCTGTGTGACTGCACTCGTATTACTTTGGCTATAAGATTGTAGTAATTGACGTAATTCTTGCACTTCTTGACGCAATTGTTGAATATCTTGTTCATTATTCACAGTGACAGCATGTGTTTGCTGTGCAAAGCTTTGTGTTGCAAAAGTCATTAAAACTAAAGTGATTGCTAGGCTTAATGCCTTCATATTTAAGTTTTTCACGGACATACCTATCCTAAGAAAGAGATCATCTTTCCTGATAATTAATTTAAAGTTTAATTTTAAAATGGATCCCTGATCAGTGCGTACCGATCAGGTTTTTGGACATCAATATCAGTTGATATACATGTTTCAGTGACTTAGGAATGTGAACTGATACTTGCTGTTTTTACTTCAACATCTGCTTGTGCTTGATGTGCAATTTTGCCATCTACAGATGCTTTCATATTGACCAAGAATATTGCAAGTGCAGCAATCACGCCTGGAATTGCAATCACAAGGAAATTCATTTGATGCGGAAGATTCATCGTTAATAATGCACCTGTAAGCACTGGCCCTACAATTGCACCAATTCGACCAACACCAGACGCCCAGCCCATACCTGTAGAGCGAACAGTCGATGGGTAATATTGAGCCACAAAAGTGTACAGTAAAATTTGCGAACCAATGGTTGCAGCACCTGCGACAGCAATTAATGTATATAAAACTATTTGTGGACTATTAAAGCCAAGTAAAATCAGGGCAATCGCACCACTCATAAACATAATGGTCAGAACTTTCTTAATATGGAAACGGTCTGCCAATGCGCCACCACCAATTGCACCTACCATACCGCCAATGTTGAGTGCAAATAAGAAAATCATACTTGCGCCAAGCGAATAACCTGCTTGAATCATTAGTTTTGGCAACCAACTACCCAATGCATACACCATCAATAGGCACATAAAGAAGGCAATCCAAAACATAAATGTACTGAAGGTACGACCTTGTTGAAACAATGCTTTCAGTGGTGCTTCATCACCTTTAGTCACATCGTCCAATACAAACTGAGTATTTGCAGTAATGTTTTGCTCAGGTGCGATTTTTTGTACAATATTACTGACTTTTTCGAGTTCTTTTTTATTGGTTAAATACATTAATGATTCAGGTAAGAACTTCCATACCAATGGCAAAGCCAATAATGGTAAAATTGCAATATAGAACATGATTTGCCAACCGTGTAATGGTACTAACCATGCACCAAGCAAAGCTGAACTCATTCCACCAATCGCATAACCACTAAACATCAGCGCAACTAAAGTACTGCGAATACGCTTAGGTGCATACTCCGTCATCAGTGCAACAACATTTGGCATCACCCCGCCGATTCCAAGACCTGCTATAAAACGTAAAATGCCAAATTCCGTTGGATTCGATGCAAATGCACCTAAAAAGGTAAAACCACTAAAAATTGATACACAAATCATAATTGTTTTTTTACGGCCGATTTTATCGGACAATGTCCCAAAACACATTGCACCGAACATCATGCCAAAAAGTGCTGTACTCGCAAGTAATCCTGCTTGTACTGCATTTAATCCCCATTCCTGCATTAAAAGTGGAAGTGCAACCCCATAAATGACTAAATCATAACCATCAAAAATGATGATCAATAAACACCAAAATAAAACCCCCCAATGAAATGGCGTAAATTTCGCCTCATCAATGAGCGTATTAATATTCAATTTTCCTGCGTTCATCGTCTGCCTCCTGCAAATGAAATAACTTCAAATCCTATGCGTACAGTGAGGCAGTCAAGATCAAATGTCCAAAACCGAATTTATCTATATATATACCTTCTGAGTTGGTTGTAAATTATTCACTCTCGTATAAATCTCATAAATAATTAGTTTTTCTAATGAAATGAAATAAAAAATGATCATAGAATTTAAACAGATAAAATTATTGTTTATACATACTCAATGAGCAAGAACACGGCTTTTCATACATGACAAAGAAAAACTCTTCGTCATGCGGCACTTTTTATAAGAGAATAAGCTGACAGAATAGTGCTATATGCTAAAGTCTATGGTCTTTTTTTGATTATTTATTTTAAATGATCCTGATCGAAATAAAAAAGGTAGACTAAAGTCTACCCATTTTTGCACGATCTAGACGAAGTTCCGATCATACTTAAATGCTTCTAAGTCATAGACCTGATAAATACAATCAATAAGAGAGCGAATATCTTCACTTTCATCCATATTTCGTATCGTCATAAAAATTGGACTAATGGCTGTTTCATCTAAAATAGGTATGTAGTTAAGGTGCGCCAATTGGATCGTTTGGGTACTTTCAGGAACAATACAAATTCCTTCTCCCGCTGCGACCAAGCCCAAAGCAAGCTGAATTTCTCGAACCTGTTTCAGATTTTCTGGTTCTAAGTTGTACTCTGCAAACAAGTTTTGTACATGCGTTGCAAAACTAGGCGTGACATTATTGGGATATAAAAAAATTGTTTCATCTGCCAAATCTGCCAAATAAACGCCTTTTTTATGGACTGCAAGTGGATGGCTTGCATGTGCTGCCATCATTAAACGCTCTTCACGTAATAATAGTCGGTTTAACGCAGGATCAGAAATACGTAAACGCCCAAAGCCCACATCTATACGTCCCTCTTTAAGTGCTTTTACTTGTTGCAATGTGGTCATTTCAATCAATTCGATTTTTAAATGTGGCTGTTGCTGTCTATATAAGAAAACAATTTTAGATAATAATCCATACAATAATGACCCGACAAAACCCATGGTTACAGTACGTTCAACCATACCAATACGTTTGGTCATCGATTTCACTTCTTCCGCATTAGTCAGTATTTTGACGGCATGCTGATAAAAAAAGTGTCCTGCCTGTGTAGTTTTAAGTGGACGACTTCCTCGCTCAAATAAAGCAATACCCAACTCTGCTTCTAGATTTTGAATTTGGCGGCTGAGTGGCGGCTGAGCAATAAATAATTTCTCTGCTGCCTTGGTAAAACTTTGTTCTTCTACTACAGCAACAAAGTAGCGTAAATGTCTTAGCTCCATAAAACTCCATACCTTTAAAATATATTAAAATGCAAAAATGGTCTTAGACAGCATTTTATCATTCCTTTAAGGTATACCATAAGAAAGACACATTGCAAGAATGCTTAGAGTAGATATGTATAAATCAATCGAAACATTGCTTGTCGAAATACCGACCATTCGTCCTCACAAGATGGCTGTAGCGACAATGCAGACCCAAACCCTTGTTCTCATTCGAGTTGAAACCGAAGACGGTTTTATCGGTTGGGGTGAAGCGACCACAATTGGTGGCTTAGGCTATGGCGAAGAAAGTCCTGAAAGCATTAAAACCAATATTGAAACGTATTTTGCACCGTTGTTAAAATCTTTACAGTTGCCCAATATTGCGCAAACCATGCGTGCCTTAAACAAAAATATCAATGGCAACCGTTTTGCTAAATGTGCCATTCAAACTGCGCTGCTTGATATTCAAGCACAACGTTTAGATTTACCGCTTTCTGAACTTTTAGGTGGACGTTTACGTGACAGCGTACCTGTACTTTGGGTATTGGCGTCAGGTGATACCGAAAAAGATATTACTGAAGCTCAGCAAATGATTGCGGCAAAACGTCACAATGTTTTCAAACTTAAAATTGGTTCTCGTGCGGTTGAAGCAGATGTTGAGCATGTACTTGCCATTAAAAAAGCATTAGGCAAAGACATTTCTATTCGTGTCGATGTAAACCGTGCTTGGTCAGAACTCAAAGCGATTAAAGGCATTCAACTGTTACAAGATGGTGGCGTAGATCTCATTGAACAGCCTTGTGCAATTGACAATATTGATGCAATGGAAAACCTCACGCGCCGTTTTGATATTGCCATTATGGCGGATGAATCTCTCATGGGTCCATCAAGCGCTTATCGCCTTGCTAAAAATAATGCTGCTTCTGTCTTTGCAGTCAAAGTTGCACAGTCAGGTGGTCTGATTGAAGGTCGTGATGTATCAACTGTTGCCCATCTTGCAGGAATTGATCTGTATGGCGGCACCATGCTTGAAGGTCCTGTCGGCACCATTGCATCAGCACATTTATTTTCTACATTCGACAATCTTGCATACGGCACCGAACTGTTTGGTCCGTTGTTATTGACCGATGATATTTTAAAAACACCATTGCAATACCAAGACTTTGAGCTTCATCTTCCACAAGGTTCAGGTTTAGGCATTGAAATGGATGAAGACAAGATTGACCGTTTACGTCGTCAATAATTAGGAGCTACGCACATGTTATTCCAAGTACGTATGGACGTTAATATCCCAAAGGATATGCCTTCTGAAACAGCAGCAGAAATCAAAGCTGTAGAAAAAGCTTATTCGCATGATTTACAGCGTCAAGGTAAATGGCGTCATATTTGGCGCATTACAGGTCAGTACTCAAACATCAGTATTTTTGATGTTGAAAGTAATGAAGAGCTACACAACCTTCTACAAGGTTTACCGCTTTATCCATACATGAATATTGAAGTGATGGCTTTAAATCGTCACCCATCATCAATTCATGAAGATGATCGTTAATTAAAAAAATTAAGTGTGTATAAAAATTTACACACGCTTAAATCTGGAATACATCCAGAGGGTTCACAAAATCGTACAACAAGGAAAGTGGCAGCCAAGCTTCAAATTTAATTTCAAGAAGCGAGCCACCATTGTCATCGTAAGCATACTCAAGGAGTTACAGTATGAATCGTCAAGAAATTGATACCTTAGTTAAGAAAATGAATGTTGATACAGCAACAGGTCAAATTGATGCGCGTACACAACAAATTGTAATCCGTTTATTGGGTGATTTATTCCAAGCGATTGAAGATCTTGATCTAAGCCAAACTGAAATTTGGAAAGGTTTAGAGTATTTCACCGATGCAGGTCAAGCAAATGAACTTGGCTTATTGGCAGCTGGTTTAGGTTTAGAGCATTACTTAGATTTACGTGCTGACGAAGCTGATGCTAAAGCAGGTATCACAGGCGGTACACCACGTACCATCGAAGGTCCTTTATATGTTGCAGGCGCACCTGAAACTGTAAGCTTCACCCGTATGGATGATGGTTCAGAAGAAGGTAAAATCCCGACTTTAATCATCGACGGTACAGTAAAAGATGCTGAAGGTAACCTCATTGAAGGCGCTAAAGTTGAAATTTGGCATGCAAACAGCTTAGGCAACTATTCGTTCTTTGATAAATCACAGTCTGATTTTAACCTACGCCGTTCAGTTATCACGGCGAATGATGGTCAATATACAGCACTAACCACAATGCCTGTCGGTTATGGCTGCCCTCCACAAGGTACAACTCAATTTGTACTCGACAAATTAGGTCGTCATGGTAACCGTCCATCACACGTCCATTATTTCGTGACTGCACCAGGCTTCCGTAAATTGACCACACAGTTCAACATCGAAGGCGATCAATACCTTTGGGATGACTTCGCATTTGCAACACGTGATGGCTTAGTCGCAACTGCTATTGATGTAACGGACGAAGCTGAAATCGCACGTCGTGGTTTAACGGGTGCATTCAAACACATTCAATTTAATGTTGAATTGGTTGCAGATCAACAAGGTGCGCCTTCAACTGAAGTTGATCGTCGTCGCGCTAGCGCTTAATTACTCAGAATTTTAGAAATATCAGTCATATTCTTACGCTGATATTTCTTGAGTTTAGCTAAATTTGGAGAGGCGATCATGCCACGTATTCCTGTTATTAATACCAGCCATCTTGACCGTATTGATGAATTACTTGTAGACGATTTTGAAACGGGTGAGTTTAAACTTCATCGTTCAGTATTTACTGATCAAGCCCTTTTTGACCTTGAAATGAAATACATCTTCGAAGGCAATTGGGTTTACTTGGCACATGAAAGTCAAATTCCAAATAATAACGATTACTACACGACATATATTGGTCGTCAGCCTATTTTAATTGCACGTAATCGCCAAGGCGAATTAAATGCAATGATTAACGCGTGTTCACACCGTGGCGCGCAGCTTTGCCGTAACAAACGTGGCAATAAAGCAACGTATACTTGCCCTTTCCATGGTTGGACATTTAACAACTCTGGTAAATTGTTAAAAGTTAAAGATCCAGCGGATGCTGGTTATTCAGATTGCTTTAACAAAGAAGGTTCTCACGACCTTAAAAAAGTTGCACGTTTTGAAAGCTATAAAGGCTTCTTATTCGGTAGCTTAAACGAAGACGTATTACCTTTAACAGAATTCTTGGGTGAAACCACAAAAATTATCGACATGATCGTGGGTCAGTCTGATCAAGGTTTAGAAGTGTTACGTGGTGCATCGACCTATACCTATGAAGGTAACTGGAAACTGACCGCTGAAAACGGTGCAGATGGTTATCACGTTTCAGCAGTTCATTGGAACTATGCTGCAACAACGCAACAACGTAAAGAAAAAGAAGCCGCGGACAATGTTCGTGCGATGAGCGCAGGTTCTTGGGGCAAACAAGGCGGTGGTTCATACGGTTTTGAAAATGGTCACATGCTTCTTTGGACACAATGGGCGAACCCAGAAGACCGTCCTAACTTCCCAAAAGCGGAAGAATATGCAGAGAAATTTAGCCCTGCAATGTCTAAATGGATGATCGAGCGTTCACGTAACCTATGCTTATATCCAAACGTGTACTTAATGGATCAATTTGGTTCACAAATTCGTGTACTTCGTCCACTTTCTGTCAATAAAACTGAAGTAACGATTTACTGTATCGCACCTGTCGGTGAAGAGCCAGAAGCACGCACACGCCGTATTCGTCAGTATGAAGATTTCTTTAATGCATCAGGCATGGCAACTCCCGATGACTTAGAAGAATTCCGTGCATGTCAAACAGGCTACGCAGGTATTGAACTTGAGTGGAACGATATGTGCCGTGGTTCTAAGCACTGGGTTCAAGGTCCAGATGCAGTTGCTGACGAAATTGGTTTAAAACCAAAACTTTCATGTATTAAAACTGAAGATGAAGGCTTATACCTTGCACAACATCAGTATTGGTTAACCGAAGTTAAAAAGGCAATTCAAGCTGAAAAAGCTTTGGCTGAACAAGGAGATCACGCATGAACAATGCAAATCTTGAAGCAACATTTGAGTCCGTAAGCCAATTCCTTTTTAAAGAAGCTCGCCTACTTGATGATGAACAATGGGATGAGTGGTTACAATGCTATGCCCCTTCTGCACCCTTTTGGATGCCTGCTTGGGATGATGACGATACATTAATCACTGATCCACAACAAGAAATTTCATTGATTTACTACCCAGATCGTCAAGGTTTAGAAGACCGTATATTCCGTATTAAAACAGAGCGCTCTTCTGCAACCATGCCTGATACGCGTACTTGTCACAATGTAAATAACATTGAAATTTTAGAACGTCATGAAGATAAAGTTGTTGTTCGTTTTAACTGGAACACGCTTAGTTTCCGTTACAAGACATCGTATAGCTACTTTGGTATGTCACGTTATGAAATCGATTTATCGGGTGATCAAGCACAAATTTTAAGTAAATACGTGGTACTGAAAAACGATTACATCAACCAAGTGATCGACATTTATCACCTCTAAGTACTTTTGGTTCAGTTAGCCACACATCCTGAACATGCCTCTAGTCAAATGGAGTTTTAACTAGAGGTCTCCCCAAGTTCTAAAGTTTTCAAAGGATATTCAGCCATGTCAAACCACAATATTGCACTTCAGTTCGAAGATGGCGTAACACGTTTTATTTCAGTGACTCAAGGCGAATCACTTTCAGATGCCGCTTACCGTCAAAAGATCAATATTCCACTCGACTGCCGTGACGGCGCGTGTGGTACATGCCGTGCCTTTTGTGAATCGGGTACATATGACATGCCTGAAGAACTTTATATTGAAGATGCATTAACCCCTGAAGAAGCAGCACAAGGTTATATTTTGGCATGCCAATGTAAACCTACGTCTGATGCTGTTTTCCAAATTCAAGCCTCATCTGATGTATGTAAAACAGAAATTCACGCTTACCAAGGGACTTTGGCACGTGTAGAAAACTTGTCAGAATCTACCATTACTTTCGATATTCAACTTGATGAAGGTCAACCTGCAATTAACTTCCTTGCAGGTCAATATGTCAATGTCAGTATTCCTGGGACAACAGAAACACGTTCATATTCATTTAGCTCAAAACCAGGCAACCGCTTAACAGGCTTTGTAGTTCGTAATGTGCCGAATGGCAAAATGTCGAGCTTCCTAAGCCAAACTGTTCAAGTTAGCGACAAAATGACATTTACAGGTCCATTTGGTAGCTTCTACCTACGTAATGTTGTTCGCCCTGTGGTAATGCTTGCAGGCGGTACAGGTATTGCACCATTCATGTCAATGCTTCAAGTATTAGAAGAAAAAGGTTCTGAACACCCTGTCCGTCTAGTGTTTGGTGTGACCAATGATTTTGACTTGATCGCAATTGAAGAGCTACAAAAATTACAAGAAAAATTGTCTTGGTTCGAGTTCCGCACAGTTGTGGCATCACCTGAGTCAGCACATGAGCGTAAAGGCTATGTGACAGGTCATATCGACAACGATTGGCTAAATGGTGGCGATGTTGATGTTTATCTCTGTGGTCCTGTACCAATGGTCGATGCAGTCCGTGGTTGGTTAGATGCTGAAGGCGTAAAACCTGCTAACTTCTTATTCGAAAAATTCTCAGCAAACTAATTGAGAGCGATTCAAATGTCAGTTCAAAAAAGATTTTTAAATAAAGTTGTGATCGTGACAGGTGCTGCTCAAGGCATCGGTCGCGGTGTGGCGCTGCAAGTTTCGAGCGAAGGCGCACAAGTTGTTTTAGCCGATTTATCTGACTATGTTGATGAAACATTGGCAGAAATTGAAGCACAGGATGGCGATGCAATTATTATCAAAGCCAACCTTGAAACCTATGCAGGCGCTCAGTCTGTGGTGGTCAAAGCCATTGAAACTTATGGTCGTGTTGATGTACTCATCAATAATGTTGGCGGTGCAATTTGGATGAAACCTTTTGAAGAATTTTCAGAAGAAGAAATCATCAAAGAAGTGAATCGCTCATTGTTCCCGACCATGTGGTGTTGTCGTGCAGTTCTTCCTGAAATGTTAAAAAATCAGAAAGGTACGATTGTCAATGTCTCTTCAATTGCGACGCGTGGTATTAATCGTGTGCCTTACTCTGCTTCTAAAGGTGGTGTAAATGCTTTAACAGCATCTCTTGCTTTTGAACATGCCAAAGATGGTATTCGAGTCAATGCTGTTGCAACGGGGGGTACAGAAGCTCCACCGCGTAAAGTGCCACGTAATGCCAATCCATTGACAGACAATGAAAAGCAATGGATGCAAGAAGTGGTCGATCAAACCATTGATCGTAGCTTTATGCACCGTTACGGAACAATTCAAGAACAAGTGAATGCGATTGTTTTCCTTGCTTCTGATGATTCTTCATATATGACGGGTACAGTTGTTCCTGTTGGTGGTGGTGATCAGGGTTAACCCTGATCCGCCCAACATTCACAGGATCATTGACTGCATGGAGGCAAAATACAATGGCAACCCTGATTAAAACATTAAAACAAGATTGGTCACTGTCAGCTACGGTCGCAGGTTTCCTCGCCGTGCTGATTTCTTATGCTGGCCCGATGATTATTTTTTTTCAAGCAGCACAACAAGCAAATGTATCTTCCACCATGATGGCATCATGGATTTGGGGAAGTTCGATTGGTGCAGCGATTACGGGGATTATTCTCTCCATCAAATATAAAGTGCCGATTATTACTGCATGGTCAGCGCCCGGTACGGCATTATTAGTTGCTCTCTTTCCTCATATTTCACTCAATGAAGTTGTGGCTGCTTATATCACCTCGGCTGTGATTATTTTTTTCATTGGCATTACAGGCTCTTTTGACAAACTTTTAAAATGGATTCCGCAAGGCGTTGCTGCAGGCATGATGGCAGGCATCTTGTTCCAATTTGGTGTGGGATTATTCAAAGCCACAGACAGTATGCCCTATGTCGTTTTTGGCATGTTGGCATGTTTTTTATTGGCAAAACGCTTTTCGCCACGTTATGCGATTATCTGGGTTTTATTGTCAGGCATTACATTGAGTTTTCTGTTTGGAAAAATCAACCCTATACCGATGAATTTTTCTTTAGCTATTCCTGAACTTATTATGCCTGAGTGGACATGGTCATCGACTTTAAACCTTGCCATTCCACTCACCATTGTCAGTTTAACTGGGCAATTTTTACCGGGCATGGCGATTCTAAAACTCAGTGGTTATAACACCCCTGCTAAACCTATTCTTAGCGTTGCAAGTATTGTGTCACTAGCTGTGGCGATTACAGGTGGAATCACCATTGTATTGGCAGCCATTACTGCTGCACTTTGCACAGGTAAAGATTCACACGAATTAAAAGAAAAACGTTATATCGCAGGCATCGCCAATGGTATTTTTTATATTTTGGGTGGTTTATTTGCCGGCAGTATTGTCATGCTGTTTAGCATTTTACCTAAAGAATTGGTCGCTGCACTAGCAGGATTAGCGTTGCTTGGGGCAATTGCTACCAATATTTCAGTTGCCATGAAAGATGAATCACAGCGTGATGCTGCATTAATCACCTTTCTTGCTACAGTATCAGGCATGCACTTATTAGGATTTAGCTCAGTATTTTGGGGCATTTGTATTGGGATGATTTCACATTTGGTTTTAAGCAAACGTGAAGCAAAAATCATCACACCGCCTTCAACTCAAAACTCTACACAGAGTTAATTGAGAACACGTTTGACGAGGAAATATTATGATCGATAAAAGTTCAGCTTCACTCACCGAAGCACTTTCACAAGTTAAAGACGGTTCAACCATCATGATTGGCGGTTTTGGTACCGCAGGACAGCCTGCTGAACTGATTGATGGTTTAATCGAGCTTGGCATTAAAGACCTTGTGATTGTCAACAATAATGCAGGCAATGGTGATTATGGTTTGGCTAAACTGCTCAAAGCAGGTGCTGTACGTAAAATCATTTGTTCTTTCCCTCGTCAATCTGATTCTTATATTTTTGATGACTTATATCGTGCAGGCAAAATCGAGTTAGAACTTGTGCCACAAGGAAACTTGGCGTGTCGTATTCAAGCTGCAGGTATGGGACTTGGTCCAATTTATACGCCAACAGGTTTTGGTACTTTGCTTGCGGAAGGCAAACCAACCATGAACTATGAAGGTAAAGACTTCGTTTTAGAGAACCCAATTAAAGCTGACTTTGCACTGATCAAAGCACACAAAGGCGACCGTTGGGGCAACTTAGTTTATAACAAATCGGCACGTAACTTTGGTCCAATCATGGCAATGGCTGCCGATGTCACTATCGCGCAAGTTTCTGAAGTGGTTGAGCTTGGGGTTTTAGATCCTGAACACATCATCACCGCAGGCATTTTTGTACAACACGTTGTGCAAGTTCAACCTGCACAGTAATTATTGGATTCGGAGATTAAAAATGAGCTATACCAAACTAAGCCGTGACCAAATTGCTGAACGTGTTGCACAAGATATTCCTGATGGTGCTTATGTCAATTTAGGCATTGGTTTACCGACCAAAATTTCAAGCTATTTACCAAGTGACAAAGACGTATTTTTACATTCTGAAAATGGTTTATTAGCTTTTGGTCCACCTCCTGCTGAAGAAGACCGTGATCCTGAACTGATCAATGCAGGTAAAGAGTTTGTGACTTTACTCGATGGCGGTGCTTATTTCCACCACGGTGATTCTTTTGCCATGATGCGTGGTGGTCATTTAGATATCGCTGTTCTCGGTGCATTCCAAGTCGCTGAAAATGGTGATTTGGCGAATTGGCATACAGGTGCACCTGATGCAATTCCTGCAGTGGGCGGTGCAATGGACTTAGCGGTTGGCGCGAAGAAAGTGTTTATTACCACAGATCATGTGACTAAAAAAGGCGAACCTAAAATTGTTGCAAAACTTGATTATCCTGCAACAGGTTTGAAATGTGTCGATCGTATTTACACCGATCTTTGTGTGATTGATGTGACTGCGGAAGGCATGAAAGTGATTGAAAAAGTTGAAGGTCTATCATTTGACGAATTACAGTCGATGACGGGTGCAAAGTTGATTGATGCAACTTAAAAATAAATCTCCCCTAGCCCCTCTATTTAAAGAGGGGAAAAGTCCCTCCTTTTTAAAGGAGGGATTTAGGGAGGATTAAACCATTGGTTTTATTTTCCTTAAATCCCTCCTAGCCTCCCTTTAAAAAAGGGAGGAGCTTTCTTTTAGGATTTAAATATGAAAAATGCCTATATTATTGATGCCATCCGTACCCCATTTGGTCGTTATGCAGGTGGTTTATCTACTTTACGTACCGATGATTTGGGTGCTATTCCACTTAAAGCCTTAATGGAACGCAATCCAAGCGTAGATTGGGAAAAAGTTGATGATGTGATTTACGGCTGTGCCAACCAAGCTGGTGAAGATAACCGTAATGTAGGTCGTATGTCGGCACTGCTTGCAGGTGTGCCGTACCAAGTTCCTGCAACAACAGTAAATCGTTTATGTGGTTCTTCACTTGATGCTGTGGCAATGGCTGCCCGTGCTATTAAAGCAGGCGAAGCTGATTTGATTATTGCAGGTGGCGTAGAAAGTATGTCACGCGCACCTTTTGTCATGGGGAAATCAGAATCTGCCTTTGGTCGTGCACAAAAGATTGAAGATACAACAATGGGTTGGCGTTTTATCAACCCAAAACTCAAAGAATTATATGGTGTTGAAACCATGCCACAGACTGCGGAAAACGTAGCTGAGCAATTCAATATTAATCGTGCTGATCAAGACAAGTTTGCTTTAACGAGTCAACAACGTACTGCTGCGGCACAAGCGAATGGTTTCTTCGATAAAGAAATCATTGCAGTGACCATTCCACAACGTAAAGGCGATCCGATTGTTGTGGCAAAAGATGAACATCCTCGTGCCACCACAATTGAAGCGCTGACCAAGTTAAAACCTGTAGTGAAAGCTGAAGGTACTGTGACTGCAGGAAATGCTTCAGGTATTAACGATGGCGCAGCTGCATTATTGATTGCGTCTGATGAAGCTGTTGAAAAATATAGTTTAAAACCACGTGCCAAAATCATAGGGGCAACCACTGTTGGTGTTGAACCACGGATTATGGGCTTTGGTCCTTCGCCTGCGATTAAAAAACTATTGGCACAAACAGGTTTAACTTTAAATCAAATGGATGTGATTGAGCTGAATGAAGCTTTTTCAGCTCAAGCTTTAGCCGTGACCCGTGACTTAGGTCTTGAAGATGGTGCAGCACATGTCAATCCAAATGGCGGTGCCATTGCTTTAGGTCATCCACTCGGTGCTTCGGGTGCACGTCTAGTCACTACAGCACTGAATCAACTTGAAGCTACAGGTGGCACATATGCGCTTTGCTCAATGTGTATTGGTGTCGGTCAAGGGATCGCTTTGATTATTCAACGTGTGTAATTAATAACCGCTCTTTCTTCCCTCCTTTAATAAAGGAGGGATCGAGGGAGGATTAGGAAAAAGAAAATGCCAATATTCACATCAAACAACGCAGAAATTAATTACCAAACTTTTGGTGATACAAGCAAGCCCGCAATTATTTTCTCTAATTCTTTAGGGACAAATTTCAGTATGTGGCAAGCACAGATTGATGCTCTTAAAAATGATTTTTTTGTGATTTGCTATGACACCCGTGGTCATGGTCAATCATCTGCTCCTCAGGGCCCTTATACAATTGATCAACTAGGTCAAGATGTCATCCATTTACTCGATCATCTCAATGTAGAAAAAGCCGCTTTCTGTGGTATTTCTATGGGTGGTTTAACAGGTCAATGGTTAGCCATTAACTATCCTGAACGTTTTAATCACGTGATTGTCTGCAATACTGCTGCAAAAATTGGTCAAAAACAAGCATGGAATGACCGTGCGACACTTGTCCGTGAACAGGGTTTACAACCGATTGCATCAACAGCAGCATCACGTTGGTTCACAGAGCACTTTATCCAACGCAACACAGCAATTGTGACTTCTCTGAGTAACGACCTCGGAGCTAGCAGCGCAGAAGGTTATGCAAGCTGTTGTGAAGCGTTGGCTAAAGCAGATTTACGTGAACAACTGAAAGAAATTAAAATTCCTGTATTGGTTATTGCGGGAACTCGAGATCCTGTAACGACTGTCGCCGATGGTCAGTTTATGGCTGAACGTATTGTCGGTAGTCAGTTATTTGAAATTGATGCATCACATATTTCCAATATCGAACAACCTGAAATATTCACGACAGCTGTACAAAAATTTATTAACTTATAATGATTTAACTTAACTTGATTCATTGATTTTTGCTTTATCCAACATCCTAAAAATGAAGATGATTCAAATCTAAATATTTAGGATGTTTTTTTTATTTTGTTGCTTTCCTATTTGAATGTGCCGTATTTTTGCATAATAATTGAATTCGTCTAGCGATATAAATCTACCTGATCCCAATCTAAAAACAACTCAATCAAATATGGTGAAAATGTGAAGTTATTCCTCGATTGTGAATTTAATGGTTTCGGTGGTGAGCTCATTTCAATGGCATTGGTCGATGAAAATGAATGTTATTTTTATGGGGTTTTACCCTGTGATGCACCTATTCCATGGGTCGCTGAACATGTCATTCCTATTTTGAATCAGCCTGCACTTTCTTTACAACAATTTCAGTCCCAACTGAGAAACTTTTTATTTCATTACGATTTAGTTCATATTATTGCGGATTGGCCTGAAGATTTATCTTTATTTTTAAATAGCTTAATTGTCGGTTTTGGCTCTAGCATGACCACACCACCCATAACCTTAGAACTCTATAATAAACAGCATGAACTCAATATCCCATCGGCTCAACCACATAATGCATTACAAGATGCGCTCGCGTTAAAAAGAACACTTATTACTTAAAAACTCGTAATAGATTAGCGCATTCTTTTTAAATTAAAGGTCACAACGCCCCATATTTCAAGCTGTTGCCCTTCTTCAATATAAATATTTTGATAATCGGCATTCTCTGCTTTTAACCAAATTTTAGGCGGATTAAATTGCGTATCAATCATGAGTCGTTTGACTGTAAAATCATTGTCAATCAAAGCAATAACAATATCTCCCGACTTTGCTGCAATGCTCCGATCAACAATAAGTGGGTCATCAATATCAATACCTGCATCATACATAGAAAGCGAATTCGCTTTTACAATAAACGTTGAACCTTCATTACGAATCAAATATTCATTCATATCTAACGATTGTTCAATATGATCTTGTATAAATGCTGGTGATCCTGCTGCAACACGCTCTGTAGCCAAAGGAATTTGGTAAATTTTCTCATTTTTGGCTTCTACAGATTGCATTTTTAACGAAGAAGATAAATCCGACAGATGCCCAGAATTAAGATGATTGAGCAACCATTTTTTGATCATACGAACTTGTGACTCAGGTACGCGAATCACTTTTGTGGGTTCATTAAACCGTGCCTTTCGCCCCGCATTAATACGAGTACCACCATGCTCAAATTCTTGTTTTTTTGTCATTTCTATGTCCCTCTTTAGCAACCGTAGATATATTGAAAATAATATAACTTGAAAAAGTTACAAATTCAAGTTGACGCCTTTCTCATTTTCTATAACAATGACTTCATTGATCAGATTTCAACTTATCTGTTTAACATGGATGTTTTAGGTAAATTAAATAACATATTGAATTATATAAAAATTTATTTATTAAAATCTTAAGCTACTGATTTTATTTAAGTAAAATAATCAAAGATATCACTGATTTATATTGAATGATTTTCTATACGGAGACATAAAAATGACAACTCAACGTGATGCTATCTTAGGCTATGCCGATGATCAACATGCATATTATATTCGTTTAATTGAAGATAATATTGTCTTAGGAAGCCACTACGGATTGATCTGCGAACAAAATACAGATGAGGCTGAAAGTATTATGACAACTTTATTTTTGAAAAAATCTTTTTGGCTCAACGGCTCTACATTTTCAGATATTGTGAAAGGTTTACAACCCTTATCGCTACAATGCTAAATAGAACCCCTTTTAGCCTCCAAATGATGAAATTTCTGACCTAAAAATAATTAACAAAATAAAAGTAAATCAAATATATATGTTATAAATCAAGGATAATCCATATTGAATGTCCTTGAAAATTAAAACATATGTTATTTACATGCATTAAAATGTACATTATACAATAAAAATTAATCAACCTTTTGGATCAGCATGCTCTAGGGAAGCATTATTCATCCCTGTATTAAGCTTATTTAAAAAATGTACAAATGTTGCTTTATCATCAAACATAAAACCTTCCATCGCCTGACGATAAAACTCATAAATTTTGAGTTGTAATTGCTGCCAAAATTCAAATCCTAAAGGTGTTAACATCACTTTTCTTGCACGGCGATCGACTTGATCTGCAAAACGAATCACGTAATCATCTCGTTCTAAGCGCTTAAGTACACCATCCAAATTTTGTCGACTTACACCTAAGTATTCCGTCAAATCAGAAAAAGACATACCTTCACGTACTTTTTCACGTGATAAAGCGCCCAAAACAGCCCAATGTACAGGTGAAACACCAAGCTCTTTAACACTTTGTCGGTCTAATGTATTACCAAGTTGAAATACTCGGAAAAAGAGTCGGTTATGTATTGCATACAAATCTGCATCTTGGGAAGAGTTCTGTTCATTACGCATAGAACATCTGTCCTTTATCAAAAATGTTCAAGCCTACCTCAGTCATATCACGTCCTCATGAAATTTTGTTATAGGCTTTAAAGCACTATTTTCATTCAATTTTAAAATAACATTTAAACTGAAGTATAACAATTACAGCCTATTTTTTATAAAAAAGTTGTTTTATTTGGTCATATATACACAAATGATTCTTTATATTCTCTCATTTTGATAATCATCATCAATTCAATATTGTATCAATATATTGTCATAGATATCAAAAAATAGAATTTTAAGTATTCTTAATTTAAAAAATAATAAAGAGCATCTTATTTTTCAACAAATATTCGACTTTCGTATATATATTAAAAAATTCAGAACACCATAAAATAATAAATTATTGTTTTATAGTATTATTTTACTAAGACAAAAATAATATATATCAATATATTGACATTTATTTCGATTCAAATATATTCAATATGTATATTTAGCATTCATTTTTGATGCAACAAATAAGGAAATTTGTCTGCTTTAATGTCTAATATGTGTAATAACAAATGAAAATATATGTAAATTATTTGACATAAATTATGGTATGGAGATGCCAATGCAGTACATTGACGTACAGAAAACAATAGACGAGGCAAAACTGAATAAGTTTCACCTTCGAGTTCTATTTTGGTGCTTTTTAATTATTATTATTGACGGTTATGACATTGCTGTTGCGGGTGCCGCAATCCCCTCTATTATGGAGGAAATGAAGGTTTCAGCATCGACTGCCGGCTTCATGGCAAGCTCAACCTTATTCGGTATGATGTTTGGAACCATTATATTTGGTGGTTTGTCTGAAAAAATTGGACGTCGCTTAACGATTTCAATTTGTGTAATCTTATTCAGCGTATTCACGGCGGCGGCGGGTCTGTGTAAAGACCCGATTAGTTTTAGTATTGTACGTTTTATTGCAGGACTCGGCATTGGTGGTGTATTGCCCAATATTGTCGCACACATGACCGAATACTCACCGAAAAAAATCCGTAGTCTAATGACTACAGGTATGTTTTCTGGCTATGCCGTAGGCGGGATTATTGCAGCTGCGATTGGTAAATATTTCATTATGGAATTTGGTTGGCAAATCGTATTTTTTGCTGCAGGTTTTCCTGTATTTTTGGTGCCTTTTATTTACAAATATTTGCCTGAGTCATTGGTTTATTTGGAAAAGAAAAATAAAACTGAAGAAATTAAAGCAATTATGCAAAAAATTGAGCCTTCTTTACAGATCAATGAACAGACTCAACTACAGTTTCCGCCCATGGCGACAAATCAAGCCGTACCAATGGCACAATTGTTTAGTGATGGTCGTTTCTTAAGTACATTAATGCTTTGGATCGCGTTCTTCACAGGTCTGTTTATGATTTACTCACTCAGTACTTGGCTTGCCAAGCTCATGGCGTTGGCGGGCTATAACTTAGGTTCAGCACTGAGTTTCGTGATTGCGCTTAACTGTGGTGCAGTCATTGGCTGTATTGGTGGCGGGTGGTTAGCAGATCGTTTTCACATCAAATGGGTCTTGGTCACCATGTATACATTGGGTGGTATTTTCTTATATGCCATGACATTTGATCATTCGCAAAATATGCTTTATCTGATTATTGCAGCCGTAGGCGCATGTTCAACAGGCGGTCAAATTGTGGCTTATGCGTACTGTGGACAGTTCTATCCTGCCAATATTCGTTCAACAGGCATTGGTATGGCAGGTGGTGTCGGTCGTCTAGGTGCGATTCTTGCTCCACTGATTATTGGTTATATCGTGGCGTTAAATTTACCTTTAGAACAAAACTTTATGGTTATTGCAGCCGTTGCTATTTTGGGTGCTGTAGGTATTGCCTTCATTAATCATGAAAAAAGAGCCATTTAATTTTTGATTCTGGTTAAGCCAATTATTGTTAAACTGATGTTTCAAACCTAAAAAAGCCCGAAAGGGCTTTTTTATTGGTTAGTATTTTACAGTAAAATACTTAACGAATATCGGCTTTCCAACCATCTTCTTCCAATACTGCAAGTACTGCTGTTTGGTCGAGTGTAGTTTCAAGTTCAACTAATTTTGCAGCAACATCAATATTTACAATCGCTTGCTCATCAGCCGCTTTCAGACTTGCTGTTACACCTTTAGCACAGCCACCACAGGTCATATTTTCTACAAATAATTTCATTTTAATCTCCAATTCTATCAATGTTATTGATTTACTCTAAACCTTTCCATCATGGCAAGGTCAAGCCTTTCTTTGCTCACTTTCTACAATTTAAGAACACAAAAATACAGCTCTATTTAGGCTCAATGCCCTTTTTCAATATGCTCTAAAATACTGCAATCAGGACTTTCATTTCCTGCACAACAAGACACAGATTGTTCAAGAGTATTGACCATCTCTTGCAAGGTATTAATTTTTTGATTCAAATCATTAATATGCTTTAAAGCTAATTGTTTGACTTCAGCACTGCTCCGATCTGTATTTTTCCATAATGAAAGCAATCCTTTCATCTGTTCAGAAGAAAAACCGAGCTCTCGCGCATGACGAATAAAATTTAGTGTTTTAACATCTTGTTCGGTATAAATTCGATAACCTGCATCGGTACGTTTTGCCGCATCAATTAGCCCAATATCTTCATAATAACGAATCATTTTGGCAGACAAACCTGATTGTTTCGCAGCCTGACCTATATTCATGACTCACCTCTATTTATGATGGATATGGTTAGATTTAAAATTGCCAATTCTAGATTGAAGTATATTTCACCCTGTTACAGGCTTAAATGTTCTTAAACGTAATGCATTACCTAAGACAAAGATTGAAGACAACGCCATTGCACCTGCAGCAAAAATGGGTGACATTAAAATACCAAATGTAGGATATAACACACCAGCAGCCACAGGAATGAGCGCAATATTATAAATGAATGCCCAAAATAGATTCTGATGAATATTGTCCATTGTCGCCTTACTCAGCGCAATTGCATTGGGAATACCCTGTAAACTTCCTGAAATTAAGACAACATCGGCTGCTTCAATCGCAACATCGGTTCCTGTACCAATGGCTACACCTACATCTGCAGCAGCCAAAGCTGGTGCATCATTAATGCCATCGCCGACATAAGCAATATGCCCATACTTTTGTTTCAGTTTTTGCACAGCTTCTACTTTTTGTGCAGGTAAAACTTCTGCAATAACTTCATCAATGCCTAATTGTTTGGCAATGGCTTCAGCCGTGTAGCGGTTATCACCACTGATCATTGCTACTTTAAGACCTTGATCATGTAAAGCTTTAATTGCAGGATAAGTACTTACCTTAATCGGATCAGCCACGGCGATAATCGCAGCAAGTTTTTGATCAATGGCTACATATAATGGCGTTTTTCCTTCTTGCCCTAAATTCTCAGCAGTTTGCGAAAATTGTTCAACAGACAAACCGAGTTTTTGCATAAGTCGATCTGCACCAATATGTACATGTAAGCCACCTACATCTGCCTCAATACCATAACCCGTCAACGAGTTAAAGTTTTGAATCTCTTTTAAACTTAATCCTAAATCAAGCGCAGCTTTAACAATGGCTTGCGCAATCGGATGTTCAGATTTATTTTCAATACTTGCCACAGCCGCCAAGACTTGATTTTCATCAAAACCCGATAACACTTCAAAATTGGTTAAAACAGGTTTGCCTTCTGTGAGTGTCCCTGTTTTATCAACAGCGACCACACGTGCTTCTTTTAAAGACTGTAATGCCTCACCTTTACGAAATAATACACCAATTTCTGCACCACGCCCTGTTCCGACCATAATCGAAGTCGGTGTTGCAAGCCCCATGGCACATGGACAAGCAATAATCAGTACAGCAACGGCATTGACTAAGGCAAAACTTAATGCGGGTTCAGGACCAAAAATCACCCAAGCAATAAACGTGAGCAATGCCATTGCCATCACCATAGGGACAAACCACATGGTAATTTTATCGACAACAGCTTGAATAGGAAGTTTAGAACCTTGTGCCTGCTCAACCATTTGAATGATTTGGAACAATACTGAATCTTGACCTACAGCCGTCGCCTGAATTTTGAGACTGCCTGTTTGATTGACTGTTCCGCCAATAACTTCAGCTCCGACAACTTTTTCGACAGGAATCGGCTCACCGCTCATCATCGATTCATCAATAAAACTTTGCCCTGAAATAATATGACCATCAACAGGCACTCGTTCACCAGGACGAATTTCAACAATCATGCCCGACTTAACATCTTGAATGGCGATTTCTACCATTTGTCCATCTTGCTCAACATGTGCCATCTTAGGTTGCATTCCCAAAAGCTGTTGAATGGCAAGAGATGTACGCCCTCGTGCTTTAGACTCAAAGAAACGACCAAGTAAAATGAGTGCGACAATGACAGCAGCAGCTTCAAAATAGACATTCACCGTCCCTATTGGCAATAACTGCGGGAAAAAAGTTGCAACAACAGAAAATACATAAGCCGAGAATGTACCCACAGCAACTAAAGAGTTCATATCAGGGGCAAGGCGAAGTAATGCAGGAATGCCTTTTTGATAAAAACGGCGTCCTGGGAAAACTAAAATAAACGTGGTCAGAACAAATTGGATATACCAACTGTTTTGAGTACCGATGCCATTTGCAATTAAATGATGAAATGCCGGAATAAGGTGTGAACCCATTTCAAGTAAGAAAACAGGTGTTGCTAAAATAGTGGCAAGAATCAAATCTTGTTTTAAACGATTTAATTCATCTGCCCTTTTTTCTTGTTGAATTTCAACCTGATCTGCCTGAATGACATGGGCTTCATAACCTGCTTTTGCCACAGCTTGAATGAGTTGCTCAACCGTGGTTGGAGGGTTTGCTACAATCAAAGCTTTTTCAGTGGCTAAGTTGACACTCACCGAAGTTACACCTTCAACTTTTTTTAGAGCTTTTTCAACACGGCCTACACAAGAAGCACAAGTCATTCCATCAATTGTAAGTTCTATAGGTAGCGCCTTCGGTACTTCATAGCCTGCTTTTTCAATAGTTTGAATTATCACGTCATAATCTAAAGGCTGATGACTCTGAATCGTGGCTTTTTCTGTTGCCAAGTTAACGGTTACTGAGTCTATATTAGGTAACTTTTGTAAGGCTTTTTCGACTCGACCCACGCACGATGCACAGGTCATCCCCTCAATATTGAGCGTGCCACTATAACTTTTTTTGCTTTGATTTATTGGATCTGATGCTGTTGTCATTGCAGTATCCTTTTTTACTCATCTTTTGATTAGTATTAGCATAAAGATTCCCATGGTGGGAAGGTCAAGATCACACAGAAAAATTACAGATAATAAAATCTTCAAGAGAACGACTCAAGATAAAACAAGAACTACACATTGATTAAAATTATTGCTTAAAATAAATTAAATAACTAATATATATTAATATTTTAAAATTATTGCAATAATTCAACTCGATCGCGTACTTAAAAGTAAATTCCCAAAAATCTAAAATTTAAACATCAAAAGAACGATACAACGAAATCAACAGACAATATTGGTGAAAATAGCACATGAGGACACCAAGAAGAGCTATGGTTATATACGATTAACTAAGCACTTATAAGCTCATGGCATAAAAATTAATATGTATGCTCTATGTCAGATAAAAGTGCTGAATCAACTGTATTGTAAGCAACACAAACGTTTTAAAAGAACAACATACTTATTATTTTTCAAACTTAGGGGATCAGCGGTTACTTTTTATAAGATAAATAAATATATATATAAGAAAATTTGATTAAAAGATTTTTTAGTGTTATAGTTAACTCAACTAGAAAAAAGTCTTGTTTCGGTAAATCTTCTTTAAGTATCGCAGTTTTAGTTATAATCCTTCGTTTTTTTCAGATTTTAAGTTTCATTCTTTATTATTTTCAAAGTTATACTCAGTCAATAAATTGACTAACAATTATTAAAAATTAGTAGGATATATTATGTCAAACTCAAATGTTGTTAAAGGTACTGTAAAGTGGTTCAACGAAAATAAAGGTTTTGGTTTCATTCAACAAGAATCAGGTCCAGACGTTTTTGCTCATTTTAGCGAAATCGCTAGTTCAGGTTTCAAAACCTTACTTGAAGGCCAAATGGTAGAATTTAGTGTTGCCCAAGGTCAAAAAGGACCGAATGCTGTAAATATTGTTGCTATCTAAGCAACAATAGACAGTAATAAAAAAGCACTCATAAGTGCTTTTTTATACTCTAAAATTAAATTTTAAAGTTATAAAAATAGGATACAAATTGTTAAAAATAAATGATTTAATTGCAAAATCTAAAAATGGTACTGAAATTATTATTTCATTAATTCCCCTTAATAAAATGCAGAATACACGTCAAGGTTTGAAAAAAATCGAAGTGGGTAAAAGAGTTCTTCTTTCATCTGGACTCGAGGTAGATTTAAATCTGGATGGCCGTACATTTTACACTTCTCTAAATCAGTTATTTAAATTAAATCATAGAGTTGTTTCGATATAAAATTGATAAGTTTCAATAGTTCAGGTTAATTTTTCAACTAAAATATTATTAAGGATATATCCATGTTTAAACAAAGTATCAGCGTGAAAGATCAGTTTGGGGTTAAGCATGCTATTCAAGCAACAGTGGATCATCAGTTTGCCAACACGCAATCTCATTCGAATATAAAACATATCACCGTTGATGGTGAAGATATTCGACCTGGTTTTGAAATGTTCTTCCAGAGTTCT
Organism: uncultured Acinetobacter sp.; assembly: GCA_964293455.1. Classification (GTDB taxonomy): domain Bacteria; phylum Pseudomonadota; class Gammaproteobacteria; order Pseudomonadales; family Moraxellaceae; genus Acinetobacter. The sequence continues at coordinate 30,027 of CAXYZD010000017.1, forward strand.
TTAAGCGGAAAAATTTTTAAAATTATATAGATAATTAAATTCATGTTGGGTGATTATTTAGTAATAAACAATCATCTCAGCAAAATTGTAGATCATAAAAAGCCCAACATCCTGTTGGGCTTTTTTATAATCTATATCTTTTAGGTCAAGCTAAATTTTCTCGAACAAATTTAGAATCGATAATGAAAAGCTTAATGAGTGATTGAGCAGCTTTACTTGGTCGTCTTGTTCCTTGTTCCCAACTTTCTAGGGTTCTCTTTGATGTACCTAGAATATTGGCAAATTGCTCTTGTGTTAAATCTGCTTTTCTACGAGCAAGGGCAACATCTGTTTCAGTTATCACAGTACGCTTTGCTGCATTATTCACAAGCATATCGTCTATACCCTGTAAAATTTCTGCTTCAATATCTCTAGTTGTTTCAGAAGCTTCGATTTTTTAGCCATTAAACGAGTCATTTAATTTCTTCACGGCTTTGTCGCACAAACCAGCCTAGAAGGATTATTCAGCAATATCATTTCAAAATGAATAAAGCTACCTCTAAAAACTATCGTACAACCAATTGGTCTTCTTATAACCAAGCTTTAATAAAGTGGTCTGGTT
>CAXYZD010000018.1:0-29173 GCA_964293455.1 uncultured Acinetobacter sp.
ATTATTATGACATTATTTCAATGAGTTATCTATTTTTGTCGTGTACAGAGATATAATTTAAAAAATAAAATTTTTATCTAAGCTATGAACCAAAATACTATTTATAAATTCATTTCTATCACACTTGCTTTTCTATGGTGTTATCAAGGGCTTGTTCCAAAGCTACTGTTTATTCATGCTGATGAAATTGCCATTTGGCAATGGTTTGGTCTTTCCTACTCTCATGCAATGTTGGCCGGTCAAATCTCTGGTGTGCTAGAAATTATTTTTGGATTAACCTTTTTAATTTCATCGCATAAATATCTACATTATTTAAATATTATGGGTCTGATTGGCTTATTCATTTTGGTTACACTCCTCCTCCCTGAAAGTCTGATTCAAGCATTCAATCCTGTTATTATGAATTTTTCAATGCTCAGTCTTTCTGTCATTTTTCTCATGCTTAAACAAAACTGTCAAAACAGTTATTCTTGATTTTAGAGATAATAATGAAAAAAACTAAAACTATTTTGATCACTGGTAGCTCTAAAGGTATCGGTTTTAGCCTCGCTAATGCCTTTTTAAAAGAAGGACATACCGTGGTCATATCTGGACGAAATCAAGACAGTTTAAACTCAGCTTTTCACACTTTAAGTTCAAGTTATTCACCAACTCAACTTCATGCAATCAATTGTGATGTTAGCCAACATGAAGAGGTACAAAATTTGTGGAATGTGGCTGTAGAACGTTTTGGTAAAGTCGATATATGGATCAATAATGCAGGTAGTTGCACCGCAGCTTTAGATTTTATTGATATACCGGCAATAGAAATTCAAAATACAATTCAGACAAATGTTATCGGCAGCCTAATTTGCTCACAAATTGCGTTGCAAGGCATGCTAAAACAGGGCTTTGGGCAAATATTCAATATGGAAGGTTGGGGAAGCAAAGGAGAATGGAGTGCAGGAATGACCGTTTATGCGACAAGCAAACGTGCTATTGATTATTTCAGTCATGCTCTCTACAAAGAAAACCGAAACACAAATATTCGTATAGGAACACTTAGCCCCGGTATGGTCGCCACAGACCTACTGATTACGTCATGGGAAAATGGAAAAGTTAAAAATTGGCAAAAAATGAAACGCCTTTTTTTATTTATTATCGATCCACCTGAAGTTGTTTGTCATTTTTTAGCGAAACGTATCTTAGAAAATAACAAATCTAATGTCCGAATCGTTTGGATGACACCATTACGCCTTTTATCACGATTCTTTACTCCCTACTATTGGAAAAGGAATCCAATTCAAGGTACAAGCTTAGACCATTTGGATTCTCAATAAATACGTCTTAGGCTCTAAATTATTTACAGTGAACTTTCTGCTGTGATTTATTCGTCAAAAATAACTTAGAACCACGTTCAAATTATTTATATTAGCTATAATTCAATCACAAGGTTGCATGTTTATATGCATTGAATCAATTTAAAAAACAACAAGATAAAACCAATATAAGATGATCTATTCATTTTTATGTTTATAATAAAAATGCATAAAAAAAACATTATTTAAGGTTACTTTTTTATATTTTATGGGGAAATTAATCATGCTAAAAAATGCAATCGCATTTAAAACGCCTTTACTAACACTTAGCCTTGCTCTTGGCTTAGTTGCCTGTGGCGGAGGTGGTGGAAGTGGAAGTAATTCAAACCAACAAGAACAAAATCCACCTCCAATTACACCACCCGTTGTCATTCCTGATGACCGAGTAAAAACGGCATTGAACACAGGTGATGCATCTAAACTCACTGAGCAAGATCGCAGAACATTGCTGCAAATGGCACTCAATACCGCCTTAGAACAACAGAAATGGCAAAAAAGTTTACTTACTGCACTGTATACCAATAGCAATAATCAAGTGATCCAGCCTTACTTACAATTTACCCCAAATGCCTCCATTAATATTTACCCGACAGATTTAAGTGCTGCACTACCGATTGCAGTCAGCGATAAAAACTGTAATTGGGCTTTAGATTTACAAAAAGATAAAGGCTGTGGCTTGGGTGTTGTAAGCCAAATCGGTCAAGGTCGTGCGCTTGCCTATGGGCAAAATATGTTTGCAGGTGTCCTGAATAACAATACCGATTTCACACAGTTTACTGAGGTTTTAAACAACAGTTTACGTTGGCTTTTAACAGGAAATACACAGCAAGCTGTCAAATCCGCACTCACAGTAACAGTACAAGGAATGCCTGCTGATCCTGTTAAAAATTACCTAGAAAAACAACTCGGTACAACGGTCACTTTTTCACAATGTAATGTCCTTGATCCAGCAAACACCTGTTGGCAGGACATTGATTTAATGGTCATAAGTTCAAATATTGGCGCACAAAATTTTGAAAAAGAGCTCATTGAAAAATACTTGAAAGCAGGTAAACCTATTTATTTCCAAGCCAATACATGGAGTACCAATAGCAATATTGATAAAGTATTGTCTGCAATGAAAATGCAAACCAACAACAGCTATTATCGCGGTAAAGAAGACATTTTACTGTCAAATAAATTAAGCACACAGCAACGTTGGGAACAATTTAACCAAATTGATCGCACAATCAGTGTACTTCAATATTTTATTGATCCAAAGAGTACAGCTTTAGGTGAACTCAACGAAAATAATGCAATTATTCAAGGAATTCGTAGTCTTTCAAGTGCCTTACAAGGTTTAAATCAACAAGGTCTTTCTGTCTTTGATCAAGACAACAATGATACTTTACTCAAAGCCTTAGTCTTAATTGCCGATACATGGCGTCCAACAGTGAATTACGGTACTTTGAATAAGAATGGTGATGCACAAGCCTTTATGCAAGCTTATGCATCTGATGCTTGGCTCGACTATAAGCGTAAAACCACGACCACATCTTCAACAGGTGCAGGCGACTACATGCCTGCTGAAGCGCAAAATATGCCTGTAAGCAATGATTGGGAAACCGTGACGGTGACCATTCCACAAGGCAGTGGAATTACAGCCATTGGACGCGCAAGTATTCCTGCAAAAGCAGTCAATATTCAGGTGATTGATGCACAAGGTGCAAACCTTTCAGTTCAAACGAGTTATTTACGTGCTTGGGGTAATCCTTTTGATGATGCAGGTTATAAACGCCCGCTTCGCCCGAACAGTTATAGCGTAAAACTCACACCTCAAGTGGACAATGCCTTTATCAGCCCATTTGGCGGTCCACTCATGCTGAATTATAACAATGCTCAAGCAGGTAGTACCGTCACCTTAAAAATCAAAGGCAGTGCCAAATATGCACACTATGATTTTACTCAAAACATGACACAGGCTGAAAAAGCTCAGGCGACACAAGTTCTGCAAAGTAAAACCTTTGGTTGGAATACCTTTAAATTTGTCGGTGGTGAAATTCAGCAAACGAATACTTATGCATTAAAAGCCATTGGTAATTTAAGCCCTGACACGTATATTGATCAAATTAAAACTGTGATTTTCGACAGTAACCATATTGCCAATGGTTATAACAATATGCCTTTGGACAATAACACTCAGCAATATTGCAATACTTTAGGTTGGGACTGTACGAGTAATGTGCATCGTGCGCCAAACGTGCAACATTTTGTCGGATGGATTGCAACCTGTGGTTTCCTCTGCTCAGGTAATCCATCGGATGGTTATACAGGGCTCGATATTGGTTGGGGATGGGTACATGAATTGGGGCATAATACTGTGCAAAATGTACTGACTATGACTTTCCCATCGACAGAAAACCAAACTACCATTGGCTGTGGTACGGAGTGTAATAATAATATTTTAGCGGGCTTGAGTATGCTTCGTAAAAATGAAATTTATGCACTCGACAATAATGGTAATAATTTCAACCATCCTCAGCTATATAATTATATCCAAGCGAGTCGTAGTACAGGTTTAAATGGCGAAGCACTGCGTCAAGATATGGAAAAACGTCTATGGCAAGGCAGTGACAATGCGCAACAAGCATTCCATTTGCAACTCGCACATCTTTATACTCAAATACATCAAGATAAAGCTAAACCTGATTCGCAAGGTGTTTTTGAGTTTATACGCTTACTCAATATTTCTCAGCGTTTATATAATCAAATTGATTTAAGCAAAGCGAGTGAGGCTGAAAAAAATAAATTGGGCTTAGGTACTTATTCGTCAAAAAATAATATCAGCCGTCCTGACATGATTTATTTGCTCAGTTCGAAAATTATCGGTTATGACTTAAAGGATGTGTTTAATTTATACGGCTTAGCCATCTCAAGTACTGCACAGTCTTCAGTTGCAATGTTAAAACTACCTACAGCACCTTTGAAGTTCTATGCACAACCTGCCAATCGTTCCAATCATTTGGCTGAAGGAACTTGGGTCAATATTCCTGTGAATGGTGTGGTGGCAAATTATCCGTATTAATATTTAAAACTTTTACAAAGCACAAAAAAGTGCCAGTCAATTTCTTAATTGACTGGCACTATCAGCATTTGTTCTGCCTTTGTTTAGGCTTTCATGTGAAAACCTAAAGGCATATAGGCAAAATTATTTATTTGCTTCTTGATATGCTGCAATTGAATCAAGTACTTCTTGTTTTGCAACATCAGCACCAGACCAACCGCTTAATTTAACCCATTTGCCTGGCTCTAAATCTTTATAATGAGCAAAGAAGTGTTCTACTTGTTTGATCAATAATTCAGGAAGGTCTGTATATTCTTGAACATTTTTATAAAGTGGTGTCAATTTGTCATGTGGAACTGCAATCAGTTTCGCATCTACACCACCGTCATCTTCCATGTTCAATTTACCAACAGGACGGCAACGAATCACTGAACCTGGTTCAACTGGGTATGGCGTTACAACCAATACGTCTAATGGATCACCATCCAAAGACAATGTATTAGGTACATAACCGTAATTCGCTGGGTAGAACATTGCAGTACCCATGAAGCGGTCTACAAACAATGCATCAGAATCTTTATCGATTTCGTATTTGATTGGTGCTGCATTTGCAGGAATTTCAATGATAACGTAGATATCATTCGGTGCATCTTTGCCCGCAGGGATATTGCTATAGCTCATAGGAGTGCTCTTTAACTGAGGTGTTATTTAAAAATCTGGACGATTATAACGCTTTATGTCATTTGAAGAAATAAATTGAATACCGTCTGTTTGAGATTGTAAAATCAAATGATACGGATCACGGTAATCATCAAAATAATCGGGCATGCCATCGACAAAAACCAAATGATTGAGCGCAATGTAGCAAGATTCAATAAGTAGCAAATACCATAAATAATACGCAAGACAATATAAGCAATACCAAGTTTCATAATGATGACTTGTGGCACCACCATATATTCAGCCATCAATACCGCAGCAATAAATAAAGGTAAGCTTTCAAAAGAGTTTTGCTGTACCGCATTGGCACGTGCTGCTAAACCTGTCGTCTTGGCTAAAAAATCACGTGGATTTTGATTGTCACGAGGTTTGAAACCACCTGTAACTTTGGCAAGAATGGTAAAAACATAAGGCAGTAAACAGGCAATTAAAATTAGATATATGATGCCATCTATCCCGGACATGGGTTTATTCTCGTAAAGTCTGAATGCAAAACATCATAGCATGTCATTACTGCTATAATTTTGTCTAAGTTTAGAGATTTGCAAAATTGTGTAGTGAGGGAAATATCGTGCAACCAGATCAAAATGAACTGCTTGAAGTTTTAGACAAGCAACGTCAACAACAAACTGAAATTGATCGTATTTTAAAAGTTGTATTGCCCATTTTAGCATTTTTGTTATGTGTGATTTGTGCCAACTACAATTGGCAATCTACGCTTGGCACACTGATCGTCTTGATTGTGGCATTTTGGGCGGTTGGTATTAAGAGAATGAATTTATATCTTTGGCTTGCCATCATTGCAATATATTGCCTCATTGATATCTATTTCAGCTATGGAACAATTCAGCCAACTGCATTAGGTCGTCAAATGGGAACTATGCTGACTTTTACAGGTATTGTTGGTTTTAGTCGTCCTTATATTGATGGTTGGTTTATTCGCTCAAAGAACAATCAACTCAAATAAAGAGAAATGGTGAATCGTTTTTCTTCATAAATACGCTCTAGTTCATGAGCTTACAATCTGTACTGCGAATAGTATAGTTAGGTTTATGCTAATATAGGCATAAAAGTATGAATCTAAATAGGCTATTCGGCTTAAATCGAACTCATGTTACTGATGTGATTTAAGCATAAAAACTCGGATCAGGTACTTTACCTGTGAGCACCCACTCCCCGACTTCTTGATATTTATAATCAATCGGATCATGTAAAGTCTGCGTGCGGACATTACGCCAAAAACGATCTAAATTCAGCTTCGCTGTGGTCGCTCTTGCTCCCATGACTTGAAAAATATTTTGTGTGATAAAAAGCGAAGTATTGGTCGCTGCAATTTTTGCAGTTGCAATTGCAATCGAGACTTCACCACGCTGTTTAGCCGTTAAACTCTCACCAATATCCCAAGCCTTTTGCAAAGTTTCCACAGCTTTATTTGCGAGTAAACGCACACCTTCAAGTTGCACATAAAATTCAGCAAAATGCTTTTGCGTAAATGGATCATTCACTGCATTTTCAGCCAAAGACTTCGACCATGCTTTTTGACTTTGTACAGTTTCTTTCGCCACTTCAAAAGCCCCTTCTGCAACACCTAAAAATAAATGCACAAAAATCAATTGAGCAATAAGCGGACGTAAACTTGAATATGGCGTACTCAGAGGACCGGGATTGAGTAACAATTCATCTTTAGAAATCTTCACTTGTTCAAAATGACTGGTGCCACTGTCGGTTTGGCGTTGTCCCATGTTGTTCCAATCCCCCAAGAAGCTTACGCCTTCACGAGCCGTTGGAATCACACCAATCAATAATTTTTCAGCATCGTTATAAGCTGAACAGAGCAAAATATCGGAGTCGATCGAGCCTGAACAAAAGCTTTTATCGCCCTGAAAAATAAATTCATTTTCAGAAATTTGCTGTGCTGTGGTTCTTTTATCTAAAGGATTTAAAGTATTGCCCCAAAACAGATTGTCTTTAGCGGTTTGTTCAAACCATTTGCCATATTGTATAGGCTGTGAAAATAATTGCACGGTTGCAATCAGTAAATGATGAAAACCATACACATGCGCAACTGAGCTATCCACTTGTGCAATGGTCTGAATGGTTTGGAAAATAGTTTTCCAATCTGCGCCTTGCCCACCATATTGCTGAGGAATAGACAGCCCCAACAAACCACTTTGGCGAATTAAATCACGCTCAGCTTTCGGATTTCCACCGACCTTATCTCGTTCAGATGCAGTCAATGCAAACTGATGCGCAAGCTGTTTTGCAATATCAATGGGGTCTGCCAAAGTCTGTTGTGGTGCGTTCATTATCCTGTCCTTTTTTAGCTTCTATGAGCTTAGCAGACTAAAGCGAATATGCTTATCTAAATGCTTGCTGTGCTTATTCTATACATAAAAATACCGCCTGATTGATCACGGCGGTATTCAACTTTGGGTTAGATCGCATAAATAAAACGAATTTCTCAATGAAAGTTTTTTCTCCTGAGAAATGAGTAGCACGACTCCACAAGAAGGGGATTAATGTTACAAAATCAACGATTCGCCTTCACCTCAGCAATCAACTGATCGACCACACTTGGATCAGCCAAGGTAGAAGTATCACCTAAACTGTCCAATTCATTGGCTACAATTTTACGCAAAATACGGCGCATAATTTTCCCTGAACGGGTTTTTGGCAAAGCGGGTGCCCAATAAATCGCATCTGGGGTTGCAACAGGTCCTAATACTTTACGTACCCAATTGACCAACTCTTTACGTAATTCTTCTGTTTCTGCTTCCCCTGCCTGCAAGGTGACATAAGCCGCCACACCCTGCCCTTTAATCTCATGAGGCATTCCCACAACAGCAGATTCCGCAACTTTTGCATGTGCCACTAAAGCACTTTCAATTTCTGCTGTGCCTAAACGATGACCTGAAACATTCAGTACATCATCGACACGCCCTGTAATCCAATAATAGCCATCGGCATCACGGCGAGCACCATCACCAGTAAAATAATTACCCGGATAAGTTGAAAAATAGGCTTCAATAAAACGTTCAGGATCACCCCAAATAGTCCGCATCTGACCCGGCCATGCATCTTTTATAATCAAATTACCTTCAGCTTCGCCCTCTATTTCATGACCTTCGGCATCAACTAAAGCGGGTTGAATACCAAAAAATGGGCGTGTTGCTGAACCCGGTTTCAGCGCAGTTGCACCCGGTAAAGGTGAAATGAGAATACCGCCTGTTTCTGTTTGCCACCATGTATCAACAATAGGACAACGGCTTTCACCCACAACGGTATAGTACCAATTCCACGCTTCAGGGTTGATCGGTTCACCGACTGAACCTAATAAACGTAGACTACTACGATCACTTTCACGTACAAATGCATCACCCTCACGCATCATGGCACGAATGGCAGTCGGTGCTGTATAGAGAATACTAATATTGTGTTTATCGACAATATGCCCTGTACGTGCCCACGTTGGATATTGCGGAATTCCCTCCGACATCACGGTGGTTGTCCCATTGGACAACGGGCCATACAGCACATAGGAATGCCCTGTAATCCAACCTACATCTGCGGTACACCAAAACACATCATCCTGTTTAAGATCAAAAACTTCACGAAATGTTGTATTCACATAAGTTAGATAACCACCTGTCGTATGCAATACTCCCTTCGGCTTACCTGTTGAGCCTGATGTATACAAAATAAAGAGTGGATCTTCGGCATTCATCGGTTCCGCAGGACAAATATCCGTCACGGTCATGATTTCCATGTGATACCACAAATCACGATTTTTTTTCATCGTCACAGGATGTCCTGTCCGATGCACCACTATCATCTTTTGAACCGATTCTGTCCCTGTAATCTGTAATGCGGCATCGACATTTTCTTTGAGTGGAATGGTTTTTCCACCACGCATACCTTGATCGGCAGTAATCACCAATTTTGCCTGACTGTCCTCAATACGACTTGCCAAAGAATCTGGTGAGAAACCACCAAACACCACGCAATGCACTGCCCCAATTCGAGTACATGCAAGCATGGCAATCGCTGCTTCAGGAATCATGGGCATATACAAAACCACACGATCACCCTTACCAACACCTTGTTTTTTCATCACATTAGCAAAACGACAGACTTCATCATGCAACTCGACAAAAGAAATAATTTTATGTCGAGATGGATGATCTCCTTCCCAAATAATTGCAGGTTTTAAAGGATGTTCTTTTAAATGGCCGTCAAGGCAGTTTTCACTGACATTCAATTGACCATCGGCAAACCATTCTATTTTAAAATTGTTCGGATCATAGCTTGACCCATTCACTTTGGTGAAAGGCTTAATCCAATCTAATTTTTTGGCTGCTTCTGCCCAGAATGTATCAGGATCATCAATAGATTGTTGATATCGTTCAAAGTATTGTTGTTCATTGGTTCTTGCTGTTTTGGCAAATGCATCAGGTACAGGATAGATTTCTTTCATGGGCTTCTTCCTTGTCTTGTGGCTCTCATCACGAGAGACTTACTGAGTTTTTGATTACTTTTTAAACATTTATTTGAGTATGATTGTATGACAAAGTGGCGAACAATTGTGCTTTGGTCGTAGACCTCGGATTCACATCTTGATTATATTTTGTACCATATAATCTAAAATGATGTGAAGCCTTTGAGGTCATACACCGTTTTTATTTTTATATTAGGTTTTCGTTTAGTTTTCGATATTGAAGTTGAACAATCAGTTTTATAAGCCAATTTCTTCTAAGGTTTTACCTTTGGTTTCCTCACCCAAAATTAAAATTACGGCAGCAACAGCCAATAGAACAATGGTAAACATCATAAAGACATTACTAAAACCATTTGCCGATACCATCATATGTGTTACTACAAGCGGAGCAACAATTCCACCGACACGCCCTACTGCCGATGCCCAACCTGAACCAAAGGCACGAATATTGGTTGGATACTGCTCAGGTGTATAGGTATATAAAACACCCCATGCGCCCAAGTTAAAGAACGACATCAAACAGCCCCACAACATAATCATTTGTACAGAATCTGCCTGTCCAAAGAAATAAGCTGAAACAGCACACATGCCAATAAATCCTGACAAAGTTGCTTTACGTCCAAGTTTTTCAACCAACCACGCAGCAACAATATACCCCGGAAGCTGTGCCAAAATCATGCCTAAAACATATTCAAAAGACTGCACAATAGTATAGCCTTGCTGCACCAATAAGCTCGGTAACCATGTGAAAATGCCATAATATGAATACACAATGCCAAACCAAATAAGCCATAACATCAGCGTACGTTTTGCAAAAGGATTTGACCAAAGCTGTGAAAATGATACGGTCTGTTTTTCAGCAACAGGTTTCACTTCAATGATCTCAATGACTTCTACGCCACATTCACGTTCTAAGCGTTGTACCAAAGCATGCGCTTCTTCAATACGTCCACGATTAATCAAATATGGAACAGATTCAGGCACTTTCTTTAAAATCATAAAGACATAAATGGCAGGTAACCCACCAATTAAAAAGGCGATATGCCATCCATAACTTGGAATGACGAAATAAGAAATCAGTGCGGCAACCAGCCAACCCAAGCCCCAAAAACTTTCAAGTAAGACAATAAAACGCCCACGGACATGCGCAGGAATATATTCACTGACCAAGGTAACAGCCACAGGAAGCTGCCCACCAAGACCCAAACCGACAATGAAACGGAATACCAAAAGCCATGTTAGGTTTGGTGCAAAAGCGCAGAGTGCCGTTGCAATACTGTAGGTCACCAAAGTAATAGCAAAAACAGTTCTACGACCAATGCGATCTGCAAGTCCACCTGAGAACACCGCACCAATTGCCATACCGACAAAGCCAATAGAGACTACCCAACCTTTTTCAGTGGGGGTCATTTGCCATTCTTCAGCCATTCTTGCCAAAATAAATGAAATCAAGCCTGTATCCATGGCGTCGAACATCCAACCGAGTCCAATCACCCACAGTAAGGTATAGTGAAATTTGCCAATCGGTAAGCGTTGTACCCGTGATACCAAATCCATAATGACTAACTCTGTATGCGCGTATAAAGGCGAAAAAAAGGAGATGCTGTTTTTTCAACAGGATTATTTTTATAGCTTGTTATTGAGAATGGTGAAATTTGACTCAGCCATTCTCTTTTCAATTAAAAGTATAACTTAAAAATTAACTTTCATCTTTTGAAGATGCCGATTGTTCATCATCTTCTTTATAAATAAATTTCGGCATTTCTAAACCAAAATAAATCGCAATGCAACGTAATGAAAAACCAAAAACTAAGGTTGAAATCACAGTCACTTCAAGCGATGCCCCCATGTCGATGCAGAACCAATAGAAGATGACAGCGACAAATGAAATGGATGCATAAAGTTCACGGCGGAAGACCAACGGCACATCATTACACAAGATATCTCGTAAAATACCGCCTGACACGCCTGTCAATACGCCTGCAACGGCACAAACGACAAAACCATGTCCCATTTGCAATGCAACTTGACAGCCGATAATGGTAAAGGCGATCAACCCCATTGCATCCAATAATAAGAAAATGGAATGTAAATGCTTCATCCATTTGGCAATAATAATGGTAAAGAGCGCTGCACAACAGGTTAAGATAAGATATTCAGGGTGTTTGACCCAAGTCAGTGGGTAATGTCCAAGTAAGACATCTCGAACTGATCCGCCACCGAGTGCGGTCACACAGGCAATCAGAATAACACCAAACCAATCCATGCTCCGTCGTCCTGCGGACAACGCTCCAGTCATGGCTTCTGTCGTAATTGCAATAATGTAAATAATGGTGAGTAACATTGCCCTTCATCCGCTGATGGGTAAAAGATGCGCGCTAGTTTAAGTCAAAATGAATACAAAGTTACAAAAATTGTGCGCAACATTGCTTAAATTTTTTACTCGAACCACAGATACAGGGTTGCTTCATGGTGATTTGCTGATCTGTGGTCGGATCAAGGAAATACCATGTATTTTCAAAACTTACGAAATGTGAAATTTCATGGTGTATTTGTGCTTGTTGGGCATCATTGGTTTTATCAGCATAGTGAGCTTTAAACTCCACTTGAGCGTGATTTTTATCTAGTTTTTCTTGCGCCTGTACTATTTCAAGTTTTAACCATTGATTGGCTTTACTCCAATCTGCAATCGCTTTGACATCTAAAGCCTGTTGTTGTCCAAGCGCAGTCGTTTTCACAATATAATCAATTTCATATTTTGCAAATGCGCTATAGCGCGAACGCATCAATTGTTCTGCACTTTGGGCTTTTTTTTGCCCTAAATGTAAGGGTTGGCAACATTCTGTGTAGTGTTCTGAACCGCATGGACAAGAGAGATTTGACATAAACAAAAACCGTATAAATAACCAAACGAATTATAAATAATCTGCATTACAAATAGCAGATGCGTATTGAAGTTTTGTTGTTTTTATTGATGGAAATATAGGTATCTTGGCGAAGACTGACATTCTAATATCACATAAAAAATTGGATATTCAATATGAGGAAAAAAAGACTTTTTATCTACCACTCTAACCAAGACCACACATCAAACTATGATAATTTTATTATTAAAATTAATATAATAGATTTACATACTTAGAGTTGCGTATTACATTATTGATTAAATACTGAACTTCATTCAATAAGCCTAAAACTTCTAAAAGGGGTTAAGCATGTATCGTATTCTAACAAAAAAATTGTTGTTAGCAGTGGGTATTCTAGTTGTCGCTGAAGTTGCAATAGCGTGTACGCGTGTTGTTTATCTAGGAGATAATGATGTAATAACAGCGCGCTCTATGGACTGGAAAAGCGATGTAGGAACTAATCTTTGGATTCTACCCAGTAATGTCAAACGAACGGGAATGGCTGGACCTAAGTCTATTCAGTGGACATCAAAATATGGCAGTGTTGTCGCTACGGGTTACGATATTTCTACGACAGATGGGGTGAATGAAAAAGGTTTAGCCGCAAACTTACTTTGGTTAGTTGAATCTGAATATCCCGATGTTCAGAACAATAAAAAACCTCCACTGAGTATCTCGCTTTGGGCGCAATATGTATTAGATAATTATGCGACTGTAAATCATGCAGTACAGGCTTTAGAAAAAGAGCCTTTCATGATTGTAACTGATCAAGTTCCTGGGGAAAAACGCTTAGCGACGCTGCATTTATCTATTTCTGATGCCACAGGTGATAGTGCTATTATTGAATATATTGCTGGTAAGCAAACGATTCATCATCATAAAAAATATCAAGTTATGACGAACTCTCCAACATTTGATCAGCAACTTGCATTAAATACGTATTGGCAACAAATCGGTGGAACAACCATGTTGCCCGGTACGAATCGAGCATCAGATCGTTTTGCTAGAGCATCATTTTATATTAATGCCATTCCTAAAACTGCAACCCCTGAGCACTCATTAGCGAGCGTATTTAGTGTAATACGCAATGTCTCTGTTCCCTTCGGACTTAATACTGAGGAAGAGCCAAATATCTCTTCTACTCGTTGGCGTAGTGTAATTGATCATAAAAGAGGTTTATATTTTTTTGAATCTGCTGTATCGCCAAATACTTTTTGGGTAGACTTAAATGAAATTAATTTTAAAGATGGTCAAACTAAAAAGCTTGAATTAGGTCCAGATCAGGCAAAAACCTATGCAGGCAAAGCCAATTCTTATTTTAAAATTACTCAACCATTTTTATTTTTAGGTATTCAGTAGGATATTAAACATGATAAAGAATTTTTTTTACATTCCTATGATTATATTGATGATTACAGGCTGTACTTCAAATCCTAACGATACTAATCCTAATTCAGCAACTCGAGGTTTATTGATTTGCGAGGCAAATGATATTTGTCCAGTTGTTACCGTCGTATGGAATGAAACTCATAAAGATATTTTAAAGGTAAATTTGAGCTTAAGTAGCATCTATAAAAAATATAATATTGAAAAAGTTGTATTTAGTAACGATGTAAAAAGTCTATCATTTAATGTAATTGGACCAACTGAAATTGATTTTGTATTTAAAGCGAATCGTTCACGTAATAGTATTATAGTTCCTATTAATATGATGACTGAATTTCAAGGATCTCAAAATATATTTATGAATATATATACAGATCAAGGTGTAATTAAACGTTATATTGTAAAAGATAATGTTAAAGCACCTGTATTTGAAGAATTTACTAAATACTATAAATGACATCAATTCAATGAAATCTTTTTAGCGTCAATAAAAAGCCAATCTTCCGATTGGCTTTTTACATCAAAACAACTTATTCATCTTTAGGTTGTTCAAGCGCAACAATATGCACTTTTTCAATCTTGTGACCATCCATTGTCATGACTTCAAACTCATAACCATCAGCTTGAAGTTTTTGACCATTTTCGGGCAAACGACCTAAATGATGCAAAATATAACCCGACAATGTCGAATATTGTTCAGACTCATCGATAAGGTCACGACCCAGTAATAAAGACACATGACGAATGTCAGTTGAACCTTCTAAAATCAATGAACCATCTTCTAGACTTTCAGCAGCAGCATCAAGTTCATCTTCATCGGGGAACTCACCTGCAATAGCTTCTAATACATCGATGGGTGTTACAATCCCTTCAATTGAACCATACTCGTTGAGGACAATCGCCATTTGAAGTGGTGCTTGGCGAAGCTGTTCCATGACCATTAAAACTTGGGCATTTTCATGCACAATCACAGGTTCACGTAAGTGCTTTTCAAAATCTAAAATGCCTGTTTCAATATAATCATTGAGCACTTTATGGGTCAATACAATCCCTGCAATATTATCCAATTCGCCGTGTGCAATAATCAAACGAGAATGCGTCATCGACATTAAGCGTTCTTTTACCGAAATGTGATCATCATCTAAATCAATCCATTCAAGTTCAGGACGTGGAGTCATTACTGACTTGACAGGACGCTCAGACAAACCCAATACGCCTTGTACCATCACACTATGATATGCGCCATTTTCATCATCAAACATTTGATCAGCAAGGGCTTGAGTGGCAATTACATCTTCAGTTTTACCATTTTGATTGTCTGAGTTTTTACCTCCCAACATTTTCAAAACAGCCGAAGCAGTGCGGAAACGTAAATCTGTGGTTGTGACCATTTTCTCTTGGTTCTTACGCATGGTTTGATTCATAAACTCAACCAATACAGAGAAGCCAATTGCTGCGTATAAGTAACCTTTTGGAATGTGATAACCAAAGCCCTCAATGATTAAAGAGAAACCAATCATCATCAGGAAACCAAGACATAAAATCACGACTGTTGGATGATTGTTGACAAAATTCATCAAGGCTTTCGATGCCCACAGCATAATGCCGACAGCAATCACCACAGCAATCATCATCACGGACAGTTCTTTGACCATGCCCACAGCAGTAATCACGCTGTCTAGAGAAAATACAGCATCAAGCACCACAATTTGGACAATCACCATCCAAAATACAGCATGAACAGGATTTTCTTCTTTGACTGCTTGAGCGCCTTCAAGACGTTCGTGCAATTCCATCGTGCCTTTAAACAGCAGAAATACACCACCAAATAAGAGAATCAGATCTCGCCCTGAAAAGGCGTGATCGAGGATATGAAAAAGTGGCTCGGTGAGCGTAATCACCCATGCAATGGAGGCGAGTAGCACCATGCGCATACACAGTGCGAGCAGCAAACCAATAATTCGGGCTTTATCACGTTGTTCTGGTGGAAGTTTTTCCGCCAAAATTGCAATAAAGACTAAATTATCGATACCCAAAACAATTTCAAGGACAACCAATGTTGCAAGACCAACCCATGCAGAAGGATCGGACATCCATTCCAATATCATTGATTGTGCCCCTGTAAGTCAGTATTTGGCTTGATTGGATAGAACTTGAGAGGTTTCTTCAGTTTAAACTGAGAATTTATTATGTATGAAGACTGTGTCTTTATTGAGCGACGACAACCACTACTCATGATGATTCATTTGTTGTGAAAATTGACACTCAGTATAGGTAAAAACCATGAAATTTTCATCTGTTTTATTGTGATGAAGTGGTTTTTCATCGTGTTTTTTCTGATAAATAATTAGAAAAAATATTCATCAAATATCGTTTTAAAGCTATCTTTTTGCTTTCTATGAGAGCTTTGTCATATTTGTGTCTTCAACTACAGACTACGCTGTGTAGAACATGCTAAGTTAAGATGAAATAAAAATTGATGAATAGTGTATTTAAAAATATGACACATAACGCCTTAGATTTTGCTCATAAAGCCACTCAACCTCTCATTGCGCTGTACTGCGGTTCTCGTCCGGGTAACAATCCGATTTATCGTGAAAAAGCTATTCATTTGGCACGTGGTATTGCTGAACAAAATTTCGGTATTGTCTATGGTGGTGCAAGTATTGGCTTAATGGGACAAGTGGCTGACACCGTGATTGAGTACGGTGGCGAAGTTGTCGGTGTGATTCCTGAATTTATGCTTGATTATGAAATTGCGCATAACACATTGACAGAATTACACGTTGTTCAAAATATGCATGAACGCAAAGCCATGATGGCAGAGCGTGCATCTGCCTTTGTTGCCCTTCCGGGTGGTTTTGGTACTTTTGAGGAAATTTTGGAAATTGCCACTTGGGCGCAGCTCAATCAGCACCAAAAACCAATGATGCTCTACAACGTAAATGGCTTTTATAATCACATGATTGCCCAACTCGATCATGCCGTTGCAGAAGGTTTTTTACCGCCACAGCACCGTGCAAAATTAATTGTATGTAACCATTCTGATCAAATTTTTAATGCCATTAGAAACTTGAATAACCCCGAAAAATTTGTGGTTTAAAGCATTCTAATTTTTTGAACATTGAAATAAAAAACCGTCCATTAATGTGACGGTTTTTTATGGTATCTATTTTAAATCACATCTTAGTGACGTAAAGATTCAATCCAATGATATAACCACGGCAATGTCGTTGCGAGTAAAATACTCATCAATAAACCAATTAAAAGTTTGAATGCATCTTTACTCACATTGCGTGAAGTACGATGTTTATTGACTGCAACCAAATGCATCGACATCGCAAATTCACGACCTGCGAGTAAGCCCAAAAATACCCACGTAGTACTCATTGGAATATTACTCATTTCTTTAAAGACAAGTAAAATCAATGCATAAATGAAATCGATAATCGTTGCAGAGCGTACATCTTGCACCCCTGTTTTGGTATCAATAATATTCTGAATAGCACCACCACGCTGGTAAAAAACGACACCGAGTAGCACTATAAAAACTGAAATTGCAAACAGCATGAACCAAAATGGCACAGCACGAGGCACATAAACAAAAATATTCGCCAAATCTTGAATCAGCCACTGACTCCACAAGAAACCTGTCGATATCCATTGAATTGCCATCCATGTCTTAGAAGCAGGTTCATCGCGCGTTTGTGAAAAATACAAGGTGACTTTTTTAATGACAAAACGATAAATTAAAATTGCTGCAACAAAAGCCACTGCATAACCGAGCATTGACTTGGTTAGCATGGAACTTAAACTGCTTGGAGAGAAAATCGTAAGTACAAGGAATGTGGTACTGACAGGAATCCCAAAACGAGTTAAAAATAAGAGCAATACAGGCGGTACAATATACAGCCATGTCATACCCTCTTTTGGAAATGGAATGGTGTCTAAACGTCCATAAGATGCATCACCCACACCTGATGTCCACCAACCATACATCAAGACGACAGCTAAAATGGTACTCGTATAAATCCACAACACCCACCAAGGTCGGTGTGCATTGGATGAAATAAATGTCCCCAATGTTTGAGGAACGTCATTTCCGACAATTGAATACGCAGCCAAGCAAAAGCCGACAATCATCAACAGTTCAATGCTCATGATTTTTCACCTTGTTGAGCGCCATAGCACCCTTTGCAATTTTGAGAAAGTGTGCGAGATTATGCCAATTTTACAATTTTTTAAACCTTTAATTTTCACTATTTTATAGAACATTATAAAAATTAGCCCAATCTAAACGAATCAATCTTTGAATTTATAAAAATTGAAATGATAACACTCAATTTTTCAGACCCTTTACTTATACCGATTTACATATGCTCAAAACACTTATTTTCCAAACCAAAACTTGACGTTATTTCAACAATACATTTCATTTTTTTTGCTTTAGACTCATTAATCTATCTACATAAAAAAAATCCTGACCGAACGCATATGACTGACGCACCTGTACATCAAAAATTACAGCCTGAGTTTTTACCATTGGTGTTTCTTGTATCCATTGGTTTTTTTATGCAAGGTCTGGACACGACCATTATTAATACAGCATTGCCCGCAATGGCAAAAGAACTGAATGAAGATCCACTGCGTATGCATGGTCTAATCATTGGTTATGTTTTATCTGTTGCTGCCTGTATTCCGTTAAGTGGTTGGTTTGCAGATCGTTTTGGTATTCGAAATACTTTTTTTGCTGCCATCGTCATTTTTACTTTTGCATCCCTTGGTTGCGCAATGTCTTATAGTTTTGATGCGCTCATTTTCTTTCGTGTCATTCAAGGTATTGGCGGTGCACTGCTCATGCCTGTCGGGCGGCTTGCCATGCTACGACTGATTCCACGTGAGCAATTTCTATCCGCCATTAGTCTCATGAGTTTAGCAGGATTATTGGGGCCGCTTGTAGGACCAATTTTAGGCGGATGGTTGGTTGAATATATGTCTTGGCATTGGATTTTTTTGATCAATTTACCGATGGGACTACTCGGTATGTTTATGGCGTTTAAAGTGATGCCGAACCGTACTGAATCGAGTGTGAAAAAATTTGATTTAAGTGGCTTTATTTTACTGGTCATTGCGATGTCAGGAATGGCTTTAGGCATTGAAAATATGGCAAGCCATGATGTTTCTCTAACTTTAAGCATCGGGCTATTTATTGGTGGATTTGTTGCCGCTTTACTCTATGCGTGGCATGCCCATCACAATACCAATGCTTTGTTTCAAAGTAAGTTATTTAAAAATAAAATTTATGCTATTGGCATTTTAGGCAATTTTTTTGCGCGTTTCGGTGGTAATTCAATTCCTTTTATTTTACCACTCATGCTACAGGTCGCGTTCCACATGGAACCTTTGATGACAGGAATCATGATGACTCCCGTAGTCTTAGGCTCTCTTTTTTCTAAACCCATCATTCGACCCATCATTCAACGAGTCGGCTATCGTCGTTTTTTACTGATCAATACGGTATTGGTGGGCATCTGTATCGCAAGTTTTGCCTTAACCACAGCAGATACACCTTTTTGGCTTCGTGCCGTACATTTCTTTATTTTTGGTGTATTCAACTCACTACAATTTGTCACCATGAATACCTTAACGCTCAAAGACTTACCACAACAAGATGCCAGTAGTGGCAATAGTTTTTTGTCGATGATTATGATGTTGTCAATGAGTATCGGGATTGCTATTGCAGGAACATTACTCAATGTTTTTACTGCATATTTTGGACAAGCACAACTTACACACGCCTTTCACGCAACACTAATTATTTTAGGGGCAATCAATATCATTACTGTATTTATCTTTTATCAAATTCCAAAAGACCAACAAATTTAGAAAATTAAAGCAATTTATTTAAACTGTCCTAAAAGATAGTTTAATGCAGTGAAAGATAGTTTTGCGATGTCGTTCACGTTAAACTACGAATGACCGATTTTTTCTCATCTTTAAAATTATGCTTTAAATTATTATGGCAAAAAGTAAAAAAAATAAATCTCATCCGTTCAAAACTAAGTTGATCTTACTGGCTTTGGCTGTAGTCAGCGTAATCGCGCTGATTGTTGCTGTGGTTTTTTATAATAAGCAAGCCTCTGCTGAACCCTATCCCATTAAAGGTTTTGATGTATCACATCATCAAGGTGAGATTAATTGGAAAAAAATCTCGCCTCAGAAATATCAGTTTGTGTACTTAAAAGCTACTGAAGGTGGCGATTATCAAGACGATCAATTTCAAAATTACTGGCTCAAAGCCCGTGAACAGGGTTTGCATGTTGGGGCATATCATTTTTTTCGCCTCTGCCGTGATGGCGCAATTCAAGCACAAAACTTCATTGCAACTGTCCCCAATAAACCCGATGCTCTCCCTCCTGTGATGGACTTGGAATATGACAGCAATTGCATCAATACCTATACCCGTGAGCAATTGATCAAACAGATTCAAATCATGCATGATCAGTTGCAGTCACACTATGGCAAGCAACCGATTTTTTATACCTCAAAAATGTTTTATAACATTGTACTTTCAGGTACGTTTAAAGATACGCCCATTTGGATTCGTGAATATAAAGATCAACCTGACTTAAAAGATGAGCGCAAATGGACATTTTGGCAACACAGTAATCAGGGTAAAGTTCAGGGCATTGAAAAATCTGTCGATTTAAATGTGTTTTATGGTAATGCCCAAACATGGCAGCACTTTCTTGAAAAAAGCCAAATCATGCAACAGTAAAAGTGCCAATAACCCCCATAAAAGCCTAAAAATACTGATTGATCATGCCGAAAAACAAAATATTCAGGTCACTTTGCTGACACAACCTGTCGCTTATCCTGTTGATGGTGCATCTAAATAAATGTATTCAGGTTAAAATTGATTTTTACCTACTCATATCACCTCAGCATGAAGACATATGTATGAGAAAAATCATTCATATCGATATGGATGCATTTTATGCTTCTGTAGAATTAAGAGAGCACCCTGAACTCAAACATTTGCCTGTGGTGATTTCTTCACATCATCCACGTGCAGTGATTGCGGCAGCATCCTACCCTGCCCGTGAATTTGGTCTACGCTCTGCAATGTCGATGTCACAGGCAAAAAAACGCTGTCCTCAGGTGATTGTGATTGAGCCTAATTTTGAAAAATACCGTGAAGTTTCTGCTCAAATTCATCAGATTTTTCAAAACTACACCGCACTGATTGAACCTCTCTCACTCGATGAAGCTTTTTTAGATGTTACTGAAAATTTAAAGAATATTCCGAGTGCGACAGAAGTTGCGGAATGCATTCGTAAAGATATTTTTCAAACGACAGGACTGACGGCTTCAGCAGGCGTTGCACCCAATAAATTTCTCGCCAAAATTGCTTCAGATTGGCATAAACCAAATGGCATCTGCATTATTAAACCAAGTCAGGTTCAGCATTTCATTCAACATTTGGCACTAAAAAAAATTCCCGGTGTCGGCAAAGTCACACAAGAAAAATTAAAAAGTTTAAATTTGGAAACACTTGGTGATTTACAGCAAGTCGATGAAAACTTTCTAGTTCATCATTTTGGGAAGTATGGCAAACAACTGTTTTTATATGCACAAGGTATTGATGATCGTCCTGTACAAGCTGAGCGACAACGTCAACAAATTTCTAAAGAAACCACCTTTGATGATGATTTGAATATTGATCAATGTCAGCCCTATTGGGATCACTTAATTGAACGAGTTTGGCTTAGTTTAGAAAAACGTCAGATGCAAGCACGAGGCGTCACGGTCAAATTAAAACTTAAAAACTTTCAAGTTTTACAACACAGTAAAAGTTTTAAACAGCCTCTTAACTCACAACAAGAAATGATTCAAGTGACTCAAATTCTACTGAAAGAAATGAATATTCCTGAACATTTTCAATTCCGTTTAATTGGGGTTGGGCTCTATCAACTCTCTGAACAACAAAAAGAATCTCAGTTATCTTTATGGTAATGGCTCATCTAAATCATCATTCTTACTGAATTATTCAACAACACATCGATATTTGACTAAATATTTATCCCCATTGATCAAAAAATAGCGTAATCTACTCGCGCAATACATTATCCATGTAACTGCCGAGATACCAAAAGTCACCAATACTTATGGTATGTTGTCCTGTGATTGGTGTGACGATCAAATCCAAAGATTACAGGGCGCTCAGTATTTCACCATATTTACATGGATAGATGCCTTCAAAATTTTGCCCTTGTTTGACACTACAATATCATTTAGACCATTCCATACAAAAATCAAAAATAAACATGCTCAATTGTAAAGTTCACTTAAACTTCACCTAAACCACATCGCCATTTTTCTTCATTTTCAGTACACTAAAATGATTGTCACTCATGTTTTAAGCCGATGAATAATAAAAAACAAATCTTATGTGTAGAAGATGATGCTGCCATTATCATGCCCCTACGTTATGCACTTGAACGCGAAGATTGGCAGGTGACTTGGGCAAATACAGGTATGTCTGCTATTCAACAGGTGGAACAAAATTACTTTGATTTTATTATTTTAGATGTGGGTTTACCTGACTTAAACGGCTTTGAAGTGTGTAAAAAAATCCGTACCTTTAATCATACACCTTTACTCTTTTTAACCGCTCGGGATGATGAAATTGACCGTATTGTTGGACTCGAAATAGGCGCTGATGATTATTGTGCAAAGCCTTTTAGCTCAAGGGAAATTGTCTCTCGGATTAAAGCCATTTGGCGCAGAATGGAAATTCAACAGCAACTTTTGGCTGAAAAACAGCAATCCACTTCGCCACAACAGCCGTCTAATATTTGGCAATGTCAGGATGAAACCCTACAAATTCATTACTATACGACAGCTTTACAACTCACACGTTATGAATACCGTTTACTAAAGCTACTTATCCAACATCCTGAACAAGTCTTTAATCGTCAACAATTGATGGATCATGTCTGGGAACATCCTGAACATAGTCTAGAGCGCACAGTTGATACCCATATTAAAAGTATTCGTAATAAACTTAAACAGATTTCACCTGAACATGACCCCATCGAAACGCATCGAGGTTTTGGCTATAGTTTGAAACGGATGAGCTAAAGCATGTCTATTTTTATCCGTATTTGGTTCTTTTTTGGGTTAATTATTCTGCTCGGTTTATGCTTTATGTCATACACCTTCAATCAGCAAGTCAAACCCAATGTCCGCCAAGTGGTGGAAGATACCCTTGCAGAAAATGCCAATATTATCGCGATGTTAGTGGCTGAAGATGTTTATGATGGGAAGGTTGATACTGTACAGTTTGATCAAAAAATTCAAAATGCACTCAATCGCAAACTCAATGCCAATATTTGGCAACACAATAAAAATGAGATCAATCAACAAATTTATATTACAGATCAAAAAGGTATCGTAATTTACGATTCTCAAGGCATTGCTACAGGACAAGATTATTCAAAATGGAATGATGTTTATCTAACTTTACAGGGCAAATATGGTGTTCGTTCAACCCGAAGTTATGACCTTAAAGGCAATGAAAGTGACGCTTATAGCAGCACAATGTTTATCGCAGCACCGATTTTTTATCAGGTGAATGAAAAGGCGCAACTGATTGGTGTAGTCAGTATAGGTAAACCCAATATTTCGGTTCAACCCTATATTCAACGTGCTGAAGATCAATTACTTCGTCAGGCAGGTTGGATTGGTTTGATCAGCCTATTTTTGGCAAGTTTGGTTGCCTATTGGCTTAAACACAGTATTGATCGTGTGCGTAAATATGCCCAAGCACTTGCCCCCGTCAATCAAATACCTTATTTTCGTTCAGCAAAAGAACTTAATCAAGTGGCTCAAGCAGTTGAAAATATGCGGGAAAAACTTGAAGATCGAGCTTATGTTGAACACTATGTCAATACACTGACTCATGAATTGAAAAGTCCACTCACGGCGATTCAAGCAAGTGCCGAGTTACTCAAAGAAGATTTGCCCTTAGATGATCAACAACAATTTGCAACGCATATACATGAGCAAAGCCACCGTCTCAAAACCTTAATTGATCGTATGTTGTTATTGACTCGACTCGAAAAATCTCAGCATCAAATTGAGCTACAACATTTCAATTTATCTGAGCTGATTCAACAGGTTTTAGATCAACATGCGAGTCAAATTCAGCAACATCAAATTCAATGTTTACTCGATATTGAACCCAATTGTATGATTCGAGCTGATCGTTTTTGGATTCAGCAAACGCTTGCCAATGTCCTTGATAATGCTTTGGACTTCACCCCACCTACAGGGAAAATTTTATTTAAACTCATTCATTTAAATAGTAAAAAGATTCACATTAGCCTGTTTAATGAAGGTACATCTATTCCTGATTTTGCCTTGCCACAAGTCTTTGATACTTATTTTTCTCTTCCTCGTCCAAACAATCAACAACGCAGTTCAGGCATTGGTCTAAGTATCGTTAAACAGGTGATTGAACAACATCATGGACAGATTCATATTGAAAATATTCAAGCCAATCACATCACTAAATTGATGCCACACGCATCAGGTGTCTTGATGAATATTGAATTGCCGTTGTAATAAATCATCCATTTTTTGGCATTAGAACTGATGCACTTCACATAAAAATCAATTCAGACTCAAATAAAACACATATAACGCTCGCAGACTGTCTTCATCGAAAGAACAACAAGGAGCTGCGATGCGATCAAATTTTTTAACCCTCAAAATTATTGCTATTATTATTCTTATGGCAATATTTTGGGTCGGGCTCAATTTCGTTTCAGTCTTGGTTTCAGAGCGCCAAAGCTATCAACAGAACTTCTTAAAAGATATTGCTCAGAACCATATTCGCCCCCAAAACATTGTTTCACCTTATATTCGTGTGCCTTATCAACAAAATAAAATCTGTCAAAATGAGAAAAAAGAACCGTATAACTGCGTTGAAACCCATTGGACACTCATTGGCGCAGATCAAACCCATTGGACATCACAATTTGATGTCTCTGATGACAAATATAAACGTGCCATTTATCGTGCGATCAGCTATCAAGCAGAACTCACAGCACAAGGGATTTTTCAAAAACCACTTGTAGAAAAACATCCTTATCAATGGGATCAAGCAGAAATTGTATTGCCTGTATCTGATCCACGAGGTTTAAATCAGAACCCCACGATAAACATTTCAAATCAAAATTATCAATTTGAGATTGCCCCACAAGATACAACTAATTCAGGACTGAACTTTATGCGGATTCGTGTACAACAGCGTCCTGAATTGCTCAATGCCATTCAAAACGGTTTCCAATTTAAACTACAAGTAAATACAGCAGGACTCAATAAATTTACCCTCATTCCGACAAGTAGTCTCATTACCTATTCTGCAAAAGGTAATTGGGCAGATGCCAAATATGATGGTCAAAGCCTACCCTATGACAGAGATAGTGCAGAAAAACAATTCTCTGCACAATGGAAAAATATTGCGCTTGGACAGCAAAATCTGAATGTTTTGGCAAATTGTACCGCTAAAGGAAAAGCTGAATATTGCTTTAACCCAAACAAACCAAATGAATATGAAGCATTTGAAAATGGTTATCCAGTAAATACAGCTGATGAAAAAATTGGGCTCTCAACCGAATTTTTAGAATCGGTGAATGTCTATACCCAAACAGATCGTGCACTAAAATACGGTATTGTGATCATTCTTATCACCTTTGGCTGTTTCTTCTTATTTGAAGTGCTGAAAAGCCTACGCATTCACCCAATTCAATACTCATTAGTGGCAATGGCACAAGGCATCTTCTTTGTCCTTTTACTTGCGATCAGTGAATATTATGCCTTTGCATGGTCGTACATGGTTGCAGCAATTGCCTGTATTAGCCTGATGACATGGTATCTATTCTTTGTTATGAAAGGCTTCAAAGTCGCAGCCTTATTTGGACTCATTCTCAGCAGCTTGTACGGCATCATGTATATGTTATTACAATCATCAGGAAAAACTTTCTTGATGGGTTCAATCATTGCTTTCATCATCCTCAGCATTGTGATGTTCATTACCCGAAATGTTGATTGGTATCAATTGAATGGGCGGACTGAACGTGAACTAAAAACCTACACCCCACCACAATAATTCAACTTTAAGTGGATAGCACACCACCATCCACTTTTTAAGTATCTTTAAAATAAAATAATTTTGATTAATAGGTTTGAAAATGAAGATTTCTACATATCAAAAACAGCAAAATACCACACAAATTCAACAACTCTGTCCCCTAGAATGTTCAATTGCTTTCTGTTTAAATCAATTACGTTCAGCCAAAATTCAATTTCTTAATTTAGGAAATTTAGTGATTTGTCCAAAACAAAACTGTCTGATTATTTTTAAATACAAAATGCTCATTCGCATAGATAGGATCACTCATACGCCATACAACACATGATACAAAGTCTGAAAAATCAGGTGTGCAGATCACGCATGATCACGTAAACTTTAAGCCAAGATAAAATTTGAGAATAAGCATGACTGTACAGCGTTTACATGTTGCAAAACGATTTTCTGAAATTGCAATTTCAGGCAATTTAGTGCATTTAGCAGGACAATTGGCAAGTGATTTTAGCTTAGATATCAAAGGGCAAACGCAGCAGACTCTTGATATTATTGATCAATTTCTTGCAGATGCAGGTACAGACAAAAGCCACATTATGTCTGTGACTATTTATTTAAAAGATATTGAAAAAGATTACGATGCATTTAATGAAATTTGGGATGCTTGGGTATCAGACATTGAAGCGCTACCCCGTGCATGTGTAGAAGCGAAAATGTATCACTCTGATGTTCTTGTCGAAATGACTGTTGTTGCGGTTAAACCTGAATAAAATTAAAAAAATTATTAAATCAAAATGCATGGTCTACACCATGCATTTTTTTCAACTGAAAACACGAATACGATTGCCTATACCATCTAAATAGAGATCAGATGACTTTCCCATGTTAATCGTATGCTCCAGTTCAGACTGATTCATTCCTATAAACTCATTTAGAAAGTCTTCACGAAGTTGCTGATATTCTGGGACACCGCTATAACGCACCATTCGATAACCAGCTGATTCAAGTAAAGCATCTTGATACACCTGTTGTTTCATACGTTTAATCACATTGCTGTCATCTAAAGCGATAATTGCAATCACTTTGCAGTTTTTATCGAGCACGACAAAATCTGCAAACATTTTTTGATATTTAAGGCGTGTATGCAAATATTTGGTAGTCAGCAGCGCATCAAATGATACATGCGCCAAAACATTCGCTTCAGGCAAAACTTCTTTTAAGCGTGTAAATGTCATCATCTCAGCAGCGTTAAAAACAGCTCTTTGACGTAATGCACTATCATTTTTTCTGTTATTTTTCAATTTATTGAAAAAAATAACACTGGCTAGAGTAAGTATGATTAAACTTACGATAACGATCAAATCCATGATTTATTATCCTTTTCATTTTTTATAATTTACGGCTTTTGACCGATTCTTTTTGGTTCTTACATTTCATTATATAATTGATTATTGCGACAAATTAATTTCGTAAAAAAACAATATGAATAATTACAATATCTACTCAAAAACTGACAATTCTTTTCAAGATAATAGTTTCAATTGAGATAATCATTTTAAAACAATGATTGGTTATCAGTTATATTAAATACTTATGTATTCTATTCGCCAAATGTGACAGTTTTATGAATAATATAATTACTTATTTATAACCATATTTTTCATAAAATACAAATATTTTCGATAAAATTATTGATATGAAATCAATCATTAATTGATATTTGGTTAAATTATTCTAAACCTATTTATTAAAATTACTTATTCAAAATTTAAATAAGATGGGCCATTATTTTGCTGTTCTGTTCAGTGCTTAGCTTATTCTAAATATCTAGGCATATAAAAAAGGATGCCGAAGCATCCTCTTATTCAAAAATTAAAATTTAAGCTCGATTTTTCGGCTTTGCTTTCTGTTTAGAACCACCAAATGGCTTTTTACTATCGCCTGTTTCACGTGGTGGTAAACCTGTATGCTGCGTCAAAATCTGACCACGTTCAGGACGTTTTTTAGTATTCGATGGACGTGATTGCGTTTTTGCCTGAGCATTGCCGTTATCAGTATTACGTTTTTGTGAATCACCATCAACTGTTGAGTTTTTCTTACGTGCAGACTGATATTGACCATCAGCTGAACCCGCAGGTTGATAAGTCGGAATCAAATGATGCTTCGAGTTACCAATCAAGTCCTGACGCCCCATTTCTTTCAAGGCTTCACGAAGTAACGGCCAGTTGTTTGAATCATGATAACGCAAGAATGCTTTATGCAAACGACGACGCTTGTCACCTTTTACAATATCGACATTTTCAGTATAACGTGCCACTTTTGCGAGTGGGTTTTTACCTGTGTAATACATGGTGGTCGCTGTTGCCATTGGCGATGGATAGAACGTCTGTACCTGATCGGCACGGAAATCATTCTTCTTCAACCAAATCGCAAGGTTCATCATGTCATAGTCTGTTGTACCCGGATGCGCTGCGATAAAGTACGGAATTAAATACTGTTCTTTACCTGCTTCCTTACTGAAACGCTCGAACATCTGTTTGAAACGGTCATAGGTACCTATGCCCGGCTTCATCATCTTGTTCAATGGGCCTTTTTCAGTATGCTCAGGGGCAATTTTTAAATAACCACCAACGTGATGCGTCACCAATTCTTTGACATATTCAGGGTTCAAAACTGCAAGGTCATAACGTAAACCTGAACCAATCAGAATTTTTTTCACGCCTTTAATAGCACGTGCTTTACGATACAGCTGAGTCAGCGGTGCATGATCGGTATGTAAGTTTTGACATACCCCCGGGAATACACACGATGGCTTACGACAGTTTTTCTCAATTTCAGGATCTTTACACTGCAAACGATACATGTTTGCTGTTGGACCACCTAAGTCAGAAATAATCCCTGTAAAGCCCGGAGCTGTATCACGAATTTTTTCCACTTCACGTAAAATCGATTCTTCAGAACGGTTTTGAATAATACGACCTTCATGTTCTGTAATTGAACAGAATGTACAACCACCAAAACAACCACGCATGATATTCACAGAGAATTTGATCATATCAAATGCAGGGAAACGTGCTTCACCATAAGATGGATGTGGCAGACGCGCATAAG
>CAXYZD010000019.1:0-28235 GCA_964293455.1 uncultured Acinetobacter sp.
TGTTGAGTATCCCATAAGACCTATTGTGATATATTATTAAAAATTTAGCTATACTGCACGCCTTCGTGCGGAAGTTAATGGTACACCATTGATCTTTCCTGAGAGTGTTCAAAAATTTCCTAAAATGGTGAGTGAACAGACGGATTTGTATAATTCACGTCGTTCCAATATGGAAGAATCTATTGCTGGCTTGAAACAGGCGTTAACACTGGTTCAGCAAGAGTTACGTATGACAGAACCGCTTGTTGCGAAAGGGGCTGCCAGTGAAGTTGAAGTATTACGTTTAAAGCGTCAAGCAAATGATTTACAAAATCAGATCAATGATATTCGTAATAAATATTATGTCGATGCACGTGAACAATTGTCTAAATCAACCACTGATGTTGAAACACAACAACAAGTTGTTCGAGGTAAATCGGATACGTTAAGTCGTACTATATTTAAAGCGCCTGTACGTGGTGTAGTTAAAGAAATTGATGTAATGACTTTAGGTGGTGTTATTCCGCAAAATGGTAAAATCATGACTATTGTTCCATTAGATGAACAATTGTTGATTGAAGCACGTATTTCACCACGAGATATTGCATTTATTCGCCCAGGTCAAGAAGCATTGGTCAAATTGACTGCTTATGATTATTCAATTTATGGTGGATTAAAAGGTAAGGTGACGATTATTTCACCCGATACTTTACGTGATGAAGTGAAACAAGATCAGTTTTATTATCGTGTTTATATTCGTACAGATGCAGATAAACTGTATAACAAGGCAGGTAAAGCATTCTCAATTACGCCGGGTATGGTCGCAACAGTCGATATTAAAACGGGTTCAAAAACAGTTATTGAATACTTATTGAAACCATTTAACAAAGCAAAAGAAGCATTAAGAGAACGCTAATTTAAAATGGCATAATCTGATTATTAAGCCGTCTATCTGCATAGGCGGCTTTTTTATGTCTTGTAAAATGGAGAGTTTGAGTCGAAACAGGTATAATTTAATAAATTTGTCATTACATTTTAGCCTATGCCATTTACCCTTGCTGCGGACGTTAGTTTCGAAGAAGAGATTAAAAAAAGTCGCTTTCAGGCGATTGCAGCACCTGTGGAAAATCAACAACAGGTTAAAGCCTTTTTGGAAAAGTATTTAGATACATCGACCACGCATCAGTGTTGGGCATGGAAAATTGAACAAAATGTTCGTTTTAATGATGATGGCGAACCTTCAGGAACAGCAGGGCGCCCAATACTTGCAACCATTGAGGGTAATGAATTGACCAATGTTATTGTCTTGGTCAATCGTTGGTATGGTGGGATTAAACTCGGTACAGGTGGTTTGGTTCGTGCTTATGGAGGTTGTGCAGGACAATGCTTACTCCTCGCTGAAAAAATTGAACTGATTGAAAAGAAAAAAGCTTATTTTCAGTGTTTATTTAATGAATGGGCGATTTTTCAATATGAGTTGAATCAACAACAAATTGAATATGAAGAACAATATACAGAGAATGGCGTTGTCATTCATTTGCAATTACAAATACCACAAATTCAAGCTTTGACATTGAAAATTCAAGATGTCACTCGCGGGCGTGAACAATTAAAAATACTAGACGAAGATATTGTGGATGAAAATCATGACTGAGCAAAATCCATTATTAAAATATAGAGAACAGCACAAGCACCGTTTGAACTATATGCCATGGTTGTATTGGTCACTTAAGCCCAAAAATCGAATATGGGCGGATGAATGGCAAAAAGAATACCAAGATTATTTGATGCAAATGGAAACTGTTGAAATTGGTGAAAATTGTTTTATTTCACCCTTAGCGCATATTTTTGCAGAACCCGGACGGAAGATCGTCATTGGAGACAATTGTTTTATTGCGGCAGATTGTACTTTACATGGGCCCATTACCATTGGAAATGAAGTTGCGATTAATCATCATTGCATTTTAGATGGTGGGCGTAGCGGTATTGTCCTTGCAGATCAAGTTCGTATGGCGGCATATTGTCATCTCTATGCTTTTGATCATGGTATGGCACTTGAACAGCCGATTTATCAGCAAGCAGTAACATCTAAAGGTATCTCAATTGGTCGAGATGTTTGGCTAGGTGCGCATGTGGGGATTAAAGATGGTGTGCGTATAGCAGATCAAGCAATTGTGGGAATGAATAGCATGGTGACAAAAGATGTCGCTACGCGTGAAATTGTTGCGGGAAATCCTGCAAAATTGATTCGATATCGTGACTAAAAACACATCAATTAGAAATGTAAGTCATTGATTACATTTCTTCATCGACATGCTTAAAAAACTTGTGCTATGTTAAAAACATAACCAACACGAGGCTGTATAAGTCATTGAGAGGCTGATATGAACCGAGTCATTGCATGTATAGATTCTTCCCCTTGCATTAATGCCTTAGCGGAAGCGGCAGCGTGGGTCGCACATAAAACGGGTCGTGAATTGGTTTTGTTGCAAGTTCTTGACTATTATCCTGCAAGTTATCATTTAGGTGAAATTAGCGGTGTTATTGGTTTTGAAAGTAATGCAATGTTACTGAAAGAGCTATCGGAACTTGAACACAAACAAAGTGAGCTTGCACTCGATTATAGTAATAATTTACTCAACCATATTTCCAATATGATTCAAGAAAAATATGGCTTAACTCCGACACATATACAAGAAAAAGGTGATTTTTTAGAGCAGAGTTTTAATCTGTTACAAGAAGATGACTTTGTGGTGATTGGGCGCTTAGGTGAGCGTTCAGCAGAAAAAAATAAAACCATCGGTGGGAATGTTGAAAACTTTATTCGTGGTGCACGATGTACAGTGATGACTGTGGGGGAGGGCTTTAAACCACCGACACGGTTTATCTTTGCTTATGAGTTATCTGAAACCTGTCAAAAAATGCTGAAACGTGTGGCTAAAAGCGATTTATTGAAACAGTTGCAATGCCATTTATTGTATGTGGGTGATCATCCTGAAATTCTGAATGAACCTGCACAGTTTTTGCGAGATGCAGGCTTTGATGTGGTGATGGAATATCGCTATGGTGATGTTGCAACCAATATTTTGGATTATCAAAATTTGCATCAAATTCAATTATTGGTGATAGGTGCATTTAGTCACAGTAAAATTCATCAATTCTTTTTAGGTAGTGTGACCACGACAATTTTTAGGAATACGATAGTACCATTATTGGTGGTTAAATAACGCCCTCAAGAATAGATGGTGATTGCTATGGCTAAAGTATATTTAATTTAAATATACTCAATATGTAGTTGGAAGATTTTGCTTAAAAAACAATCTTTATTTAAAATTTAAATAAATACAGTTACTTATTTATTTAAAATAAAGTTATCCACAACTATACAAACAAGTTCGGGGGATAACTCAGTCTAATATTTTACAGAGACATATGAAAATATGTGAAGCATTTATCATAAAAATGCCATGTACATAACATGGCTTTATTTAAGTAAATTTTAAATTAATATTTTAGGGGATTTATGTTATTTAACAATGGCGATTGCAAAACCATCATGTCCCTTACTGCCGACTGTTTGTAGTGCTGTGCAAGACAGAATTTTAGGATGATTCTGCATGGCTTGGTACATTTGTCGAATACCTTCAATACTGGGTTTGATATTTTCAGGATCCATAATATCGCCAGCACGAATGACATTATCGAGTACGATCACAGTACCTGAATGCGATAAATTTAAACTGAGTTCAAGATACTCAGGGTAGCTCTGTTTATCCGCATCAATAAAAATAAAGTCAAAAGCCTCAGTATTTTCAGGCAAAGCATTGAGGATGTCAGCAGCACGACCTACTTTAAGCTCAATAGTTTGCGGTAAATTCGCTCGATCAATATTTTCTTGTCCCATCGCAGCATGGGTATCGCGACCTTCAATCGTCAAAATATAGCCATCTTCAGGTAAAGCACGCGCCAGCCACATGGTGCTATAGGCTGCAAAAGTGCCAAGCTCAAGGACACGTTTGCATTTATTCATTTGGATCAGCATTTGTAACAACATACCTTGATTGGCAGCAACAGCAAGATGATCGGGAAAACCATGCGCAGCTGTATTTTCAAGGGTTTGCGTTAAAATTGGATCGTCTGGGATTAAATGTGATTCGATGTAATGATCGATATCTGACCACATTTGTTGCATAGCGTGTACCTGAATATTTCAAAGTGTATAAGTGAGTTGCATTGTAATCTTTTTCAATTAGAGTGCAATTTTATTCCGCATTTTCATGTTTATTTTAATTGTTTTATAGACGTTCATTTCAAATAGGTTAGATTTTATGGACATGAATATTTTCTTTTTTTAAAGAAAGTATTCATAAAATAGAAAGTATGGGGAGAAGAATACAGTGGAAATAAAGATAAAACGATATAGGTAATTTGAAAAGAGATCGTGTTCGATCTCCTTTTGCATCTAAAAACGCCATTCGATTTGATAAAATGGCTGTGTTTTACCTGTCTTTTACAATGAAAATGATTTATTGATGACACATGGAGCTATTGCGGGTTAAATCAGGTCCCCAAGTACGATAACCTTGCGTATCAATATGAATTTGACCTGATGCATATAGACCTAGACCCATATTGAGGTTTTGACCATATTGCGCCCAAAATTGACATAATTTGAATTTGGTATTTTCAATATAAGCATAATCTTGTGCTTGTGGAGAAACAGGCCCAATACGGAAATCAATTGCAGAGTTAAACAGGTGACGCGAAGAACCTGCACCGCCTGCACATTGATTTAAAGGTAGGTCGCGGTATACAGAAGTCACCGTAAAATCAGTCAATACTTTTGAAGCAACAAGATATTTAAAGACTTTGAGCGTTGCCAATTGATTGCGCCACAACTCTTGATTGGGAATCATATATTCAGATTTACCACATTGATCCCAAGCACGTGCAGTTTTAAATAATTCAAAACTAGGAATAATATTTCCTGAACTATTTTGCTCAAGAAAACGCTCATACTCGCGTGATCGAGCT
The DNA here is from genome assembly GCA_964293455.1 of uncultured Acinetobacter sp. Lineage (GTDB taxonomy): Bacteria > Pseudomonadota > Gammaproteobacteria > Pseudomonadales > Moraxellaceae > Acinetobacter. Next base: position 5,014 of record CAXYZD010000019.1, read on the forward strand.
TGGTTTTCACCCTGCATTAACCAATTTCGATAAGAGGTCGGCATTGTTTTGACAGGTACAGTTCGATCAAGCGTGATTTTTTCTTGCGGAATATGAATGCGCTGACCTTGTTGTGTCGTTCCCGAAGCATTGTGTTTTGGATTTGATGTACATCCAATCAATGTGGCGGTAACGGCACTGACTGTGAGTAAGCCTTTCAGGAATTCGTTCATTATAGATATTTTAAATACTGCCAATAAATAATGGGCTATTTTAGACTGAAATATACGGTAGATTTTGAATATTTTGCAAACAATTGTACCTTTTCGTTTCAAATTGAAAAAAGATCAGCATTTGCTGATCTTTTTATCTTATTTTTCAAGATACTGAAGTTTGTCGGCTTTGCCGTTCCATTCTTCACGATCTTCTGGTTGATCACCAATTTGAGTGATGTTTGGCCATTTTTCTGCTAAATCAGCATTCAGTTCAATAAAGATTTCTTGACCTTCTGGTAATTCATCTTCTGAAAAAATGGCATTTGCAGGGCATTCTGGTTCACACAATGCACAGTCAATACATTCATCTGGGTTGATGACAAGGAAGTTTGGTCCTTCATAGAAACAGTCTACAGGGCAGACTTCTACGCAGTCTTGATATTTACACTTAATACAATTCTCAGTGACTACAAAGGTCATGGCGTCAGCTACCTAAAAATTTGGTTCTAATGAATGATGCTGTATTTTAGGCAAAACAGCCGAAAGTAACAATTGCTTTTATTGATATTTGTTATAGATGATCCTGCTGATAACAGAAAAAATGATGATATAGCTATTTTTTACAGCATTTTGAGATTTAAACGTAGTCAAAAATGATATGAATTAAAAACTGATAAGCTTAGATGGAAATAATCTTATGTAAAAATATCAATAAAAATATAAAAGCAAAGCCCAGATTATGGGCTTTGCTTGTTAAAGTGAGTAGCTTATTAAGCTGAGTGATATCTAAACAATTAATGGATCAATTCTTTCAGTTGATACAATTGTGCTAAAGCTTCACGTGGTGTGAGGTTATCAATGTCCAATTGTGCAAGTGCATCGAGTGCAGGTGATGATTTTTCCACTTCAATGATTTTTTCAATGACTTGGACTTCCGCACTTGCATAATTTTCTGATTGTGCCGTTGTATCTGTAATTTCATCTATAGATGCAAATAAGTCATTTTGCGTCACTATGATGGATGGAGCTTGCTGTTTTTCCAAAATTTTCAAACGCTTTTGTGCTTCTTTAATCACACTTGCAGGAATGCCTGCGAGTTTAGCAACTTGCAAACCATGACTTTTACTTGCAGGTCCAGACTGAACTTTATGTAATAAAATTAAATTGCCATTTAACTCTTTTGCCGTCACGTGATAATTATCAATACCTGATTCTTTAGACAGCTCTGTCAATTCAAAATAATGTGTGGCAAATAGACATAAGCATTTGATTCGACGTGTTAAATCAAGCACACATGCCCAAGCGAGAGATAAACCATCATAGGTGCTTGTACCACGACCCACTTCATCCATCAACACCAAAGATTGACTCGTTGCATGATGTAAAATTTGTGAAGTTTCAGTCATTTCTACCATGAATGTCGATTTACCTGAAGATAAATCATCGGCTGAACCAATACGCGTGAAAATACGATCAATCGGCCCGAGTTTTGCCGATTGTGCAGGCACGAAACTACCACAATACCCTAACAGGCTAATTAATGCTGTTTGGCGCATAAATGTCGATTTACCGCCCATATTGGGACCTGTAATGATTGCCATACGATGATTAAAATCGAGCAGGGTATCATTGGGTGTATAGGGTGTTTTACTGAGAGATTCCACTACAGGATGACGACCTGCAACAATTTTAATGCCCGACTCAGGACTATATTCAGGACGATTCCAATTGTTTAAACGTGCTTGATGGGCAAAATTGGCCACTAAATCAATCTGAGCAATGGCACTGCTCATCATTTGTAAACTGCCAATATCTTGACGTAATTCCTCAAGTAGCATTTCAAACAGCATTTTTTCACGTGCGAGAGCACGAGATTCACTGGATAGGACTTTATCTTCAAATGATTTTAATTCGGGGGTGATATAGCGTTCGGCATTTTTCAGGGTTTGGCGACGGATATAATGCTCAGGGGCTTGTTCTGCTTGTGAGCGCGTCAATTCAATATAGTAGCCACTGACACGGTTATAGCCGATTTTTAACGTATTAATTCCACTCATTTCACGTTCACGAATCTCAAGATCAATTAGGAATTGTCCTGCATGGTCACGGATTTTACGCAGTTCATCAAGTTCACTGTCAAAACCTTCTGCAATGACATTGCCATCACGTAGTAAAACAGGTGGATTTTCAATAATCGCTGACATGAGGCGTTCATGTAAGCCATTAAAATCGCCCAATTCTTCATTGAGTTGGGTAATGAGTTGCGATTGTTTATTTGTTAATAACGGCTGTAATGCATGACGTAAAAATGGAATTTGCGTGCATGCTTGACGCAGTTGCACTAAATCACGTGGACGAGCACTGCCTAAAGCCACACGGCTGAGCACACGTTCAATATCGCCAATGTCTTTGAGTACAAGTCGGACAGGCGATTCATGGTAGCCTTTGAGCAAATTTTCTGTAGCATCGAGGCGATGATCGAGTAGTGCAGTATCACGTAAAGGTTGCATCAGTGTACGACTGAGCAAACGCCCTCCCATTGCCGTTTGACAATCATTAATTAGCGAAAAGAGCGATGTACCATGTTCAAATAAAGGATTAATAATTTCTAGGTTACGACGTGTGACAGGATCAAGGGCTATAAAATCTGTACTTTGTTCGAGTTTTAAGGAGCGAATATGTGGTAGGGCGGTTTTTTGTGTTTCACGGGCATAGTGAATGAGTGCAGCTGCCGCAGCTTTGGCTAAAGGAAGATGATCAACCCCAAAACCTGATAACGTTGAAACGGCAAATTGATCACACAAGGTTTTTTGTGCATTATTTAAATTAAAATCGACATTTGGGCGTTTGGTGATGGGGCAATCAATATTTTTTTTGACTGAATCAATAATATTTGGATCAACAAGATCTTCATCAATTAAGATTTCACTTGGCATCAAACGAGCAAGTTCAAGTGGTAAACTTTCTGAATTAAAATCTTGCTGTTGAACTTTAAAAATCCCTGCACTCAGATCAAGCAGTGCAATACCAACTTGGTTTTGTTGAAAACACATAGCAACTAAATTCGATGCTTGGTGTGCAGTTAATAGCGCATCATCAGTGAGTGTGCCGGGTGTAATAATTCGAACTACGCCACGTTCAACAGGACCTTTTCCTGTCACCTCACCAATCTGCTCGCAGATCACTACAGTTTCGCCTTGTTTCACTAGCCGTGCTAAATAACCTTCGGCTGCATGATGGGGAACGCCTGCCATTGGAATCGGTTCGCCATTCGCTTTACCACGATGGGTGAGTGTAATGCCGAGTAATTTAGCTGCTTTACGTGCATCATCAAAAAATAGCTCGTAAAAATCCCCCATGCGATAAAACATGATTGAATGTGGATTTTGCATTTTTATTTTTAAATATTGTTGCATCATCGGAGTGAGGGAGGATAAGTCAGCTGTCAGTTGATTGTCAGTCATAAAATGCTCGGAGAATAAAAAGGAAACTTTGCCAAAATGATTGAGTAGAAAAATTTTAGCGAAAATTATAGATGCTGCACATTGTATTGATATATTTCCATTTTTAAAATGGAAGAAAACTTTCAGTTTAAGGTCATGATATCGAGTGTTGAGAATGAAAAAACCCTATCGAAAGATAGGGTTGTTATTTAACTGTGTAAATTATTTACCCATTGCTTTGCTGAGTTCAGGGTCTTTGACTTCAATGTATGTGCTTGAACGTAATTCACGTAACCAACTATCAAGTTCAGAGTCAAATTGACGCTCGCCTAAAATTTGACGTGCCATACGTTGTTGATATTCTTGGGTCATGTCTTGCTGACGAGTGCCACTCACCAACAAAATGTGCCAACCAAATTGAGTTTCGAAAGGTTCGGTCACTTGACCAACAGTTGCCGCTTTCATTTTTGCATCAAATTCAGGCACCATCATGCCAGGACTCACCCAACCTAAGCTACCCCCATCGCGTGCAGAACCTGGGTCATTGGAGTACGTTGCCGCTAAAGTGGAAAAATCTTCACCCGCTTTAATACGGTTGTATATACTATCAATAGTTTGTTTAGCATTCTCAGGGCTTACTACTTCAGATGTTTTAATCAAAATATGGCGTGTTTCAAACTGTGGAACGAGTGCTTTTTGTTCAGCACCTTTGCGCTCAAGTAGCTTTAAAACGTGTACACCATCTTTGGCTTGAATGAGTTCAGTCGATTGCCCTGGATTAAGTACACTGACACGTGCTGATAATTCAGTTGGAATATCTGAGAGCGAACGAAAACCCATATCTGCACCATCAACTTTTACAGCGTCGTTACTATATTTTTTTTCAATCGCTTTGAAATCATCGCTACTGCTGAGGTCTTTTTTAATTTTTTGAGCTGTTTGCGTTAATTCACTTTCAGGTACTGAGCCTGAAATACGCATGTGAATGACATGCACTTGGCTACCCACAGCGGCTTGACCTTCAGGCGATTTAAGGAAATTATCAACATCTTGATCACTTATTTTAATACGTGACATTACCTGTTGTTGACGCAGACGTTGAATCAATAAATCATCAGAAATACGATTGCGTAAAACTTCGTACGTCCCTGGTGCAACGCTATCTAGCTTTTGTTGGAATGCTTCAAGGTTATTTATACCTGATTGGCTCGCAACTTTTAAAACTGCCTCATTAAGGCTTTTTTCATCGGCTTTTAAACCATAGCGTTTGACTTGCTCCATCTGTGCATTTTGTGTAATGAGTTGATTTAAAACTTGTACACGTAAATATTCAGTCGGTGGAACTTCTTTCTTTTGCGCTTGTAATTGATGCGCAGCTTCAGCTATACCTTGGGTTAAATCACTTTGAAGAATAGCACTATTACCCACAACTGCAACGACTTGATCTGTTGGCTCTGCAAACACATGCATTGAAGAAGAAATAAGCAGTGTAAGTGCGGTTGCTTTAAAGAGTTTTTTAAAATTCTGAGTCTTCATTAATGGGTCCAAGATTGATTAGCTTTATCGAAACCTAATATGCGGTTTTCAAGTAATGAGCTTAATTTGTTACTTAAGCCTCCGAGTCCTTTCAAGGTGAACTCAGCCATAACAGCGCGTTTCGGTTTTACATCAGATGCATTGACATCGTCAAGGTCGTTAAAGTATTCACGACCATAAACAGATACGCCCCAACAGCATGATTCATAATTGACGCCGAGTAGATATTCACGGGCAACATGATTATCAATGTCATATTGAGCATGACCCATGATGCGCCAATTGTTGCCTACAGGTTGAACGAAAGAGGCGACCACTTGGTCATATTGCTTTTGGCGGTCTGGTAAATTATTGCGAGAGAAGTAGCCGACATTGAAAAGATTGCCTTGATCACCTGTGTAGTAGACTTGTAGATCACGCTGGGCATTATCACCATTTGACATCCATGCGCCATTTGCACTAATACTGATGTTTTGTGACAGTTGACTGGTCAGGCTAATGACAGGACCTGTTTTCTTTTCAGTATCAAAATCATCGGTTTGATTGAGTAGGCTGACTTTGCGATCATCGAAGAAATAGCTTTGACCGACACTGGCACGTAAACGTTCAAGACCTTGTGTATCAAATAAACTGTAACTTAAACCTAACGATAGAAAGTTATTGTCTTCTAAGCGGTCATGCCCATAAAAACGATAGGGGCTGAACAATTGATCGTAGTTAATTGATGCTGTTGTTGAATCAAAGTTGGGGTAGTCCTTTTGATCTTTATACGGTGCGTAGGCGTAAAATGCACGAGGTGTCAGCGTTTGTAAAAATTTACCATCTTTTTCAAAGGTTAGTCCTGTATCAAATGTAAATTGCGGAACAATTACAGATTTATTTTGTGAGTCAGAACTAAAGTTGTTTGATGTTTTTGTATCCTGATCATAGTAGCTATTTAAGGTACGTACAGATGCTTCAGGAATGAAGAATCCCCATTGATTTCGGAAGTTATAACGCGTCGCAAATTGGTTATATAAACGTGTACCATTGGGTTGAGCGAGATCTTTAAAATCGCTAATATTCTTTTTAAAATAAGCGGTATCGTTATTAAATTCGTATTCAAAACCTTGAGGATTTCCGCCAACATAGTTCAATAGAAACTGGGGTAAGCGGGCATAGGGTTTATCAATATCGCTAATGTCTTTATCGAGGGTTTGGAAGTCCTCAACTTTTAATTGTGCTTTTAAACCTGGAATACCATGCGCATAGTTAATTTCCCATGCACGGCGTTGGTTTAAATCGGTTCGTGAATCTGAGTTTGTATTAAGATCGGAAAAAAAGTCTTTATCCGAAACATAATTGTATTCTGCATTGGTTGACCATTGGTCATTGATTTGCCAATTGTGTAAAAAATGGAAATCTGAACGGTTTGTACTGAGATCATGCTTAATTCGATAAGCATCATCTTTATATTCTCGATCGGATGGAAGATAAGATCCCCACATACGACCTGCACCGAAGTCTTCGGTTAAATAGCGAAATTCACCCGATGCCATGACACCACGTTCACTGATAATACGGGGTGTTACCGTTGCATCATAATTCGGTGCAAGATTTAAATAGACTGGAACTGCAAGTTCAAAACCACCATCGTTAGAGAAACCAAAGGTTGGGTTTAAAATCCCTGTGGTACGGCGGTCATCAATCGGGAAGTTGAAATAGGGAACGGCAAGTACAGGCACATCTTTGATATATAATTTAGTGTCGCGTGTTACACCACGTCCAGTGTCTTGATCAAGCTCAATGCTGTTGGCTTGCAGTTTCCATGTCGGCTTTTGATCGGGTGGGCAAGTCGAGTAACTTGCATCTTCAAGGACGACTTTGGTTGGTGAAACTTTAGAAATTTTACTGGCATGACCGTGTGCGTGCGTCACTTCTGCAATATAAAAGCTGTTGTTGAGTTCGCCTGTTTCTTCTTTTAAGTTGTAATCAATTTGATCACTTTGGGCAATTAAACCACCTTGCGCCATTTGTACATTGCCTTTGGCTTTAGCAACGGTCTGGCTCTGATCAAGTGTGACTTCATCAGCACGGATCATTCGACCTTGTTGGTCAATGACCACATCACCCGATAGTATTGAGTCACCATTGGGGTTGTAATAGCCATGGTCGGCAGTAATGACTGAAGAACCATCTTGAGGTGAGGTCGACTTGCTTTGCTCATCAAAGGGTGTTACCCAAACCCCATCGCAATAACGGTTGCTTGCAATAGCGTTTACATCATTACGGACTTGTGCTTCTGCCGAATTTTTATCGACATAATATTGCTCAAAAAAGTTTTGCCCAGGAAAGCTTTCTTTCAGTGCTTGCTGCAATTTTTGGTTATCGACATTGTTTTTAAGCGTGCTTTCTGGAGCAACAGGTGTTTCTCCAGCGCTCGCGACAGCGTCAATCGGATCTGCATAACTCGCCATTGAACTTCCGCAGAGCAGTGTCAAAATAGCAGTTGCGAGAGGATTAAATTTAAATTGATGCTTCATTTGTCTCATTAACCAAGTATGCAGATAGCAATTAATTATTGTCGCATCATAGAGAAAAATTTGATAAGTGGCTACACTTAGAACTTCAAAAAAATAGCCTGTAATAGATTTAATTGCAAATGAAAACACAACGTGAACAATTGATACAAATATGGATTACATCTGTACTCAACTCAGATCAATTTGAAATCAACTTTTTAGCAGGCGATGCGAGCTTCCGTCGTTATGCACGAATTATATTGAATAATAAAACATTTATGCTCATGGATGCACCTCCTTCGATGGAAGATTGTCGTCCTTTTGTGTCTATCGATGAGTTCTTTGATCGCCATGGTGTGCGTGTACCGCATATTGTTGCTAAAGACTTGGAAAATGGTTTCTTATTGCTCGAAGATTTTGGTGATGTTTTATTGTCTACGCTGTTGAATGATCAAACAGTTGATGCACATTATGCACAAAGTTTTAAGCAATTGAATCAATTGCAATCAATTGGTGAAAGAGATCAACTTCCTGCCTATGCCTATGAGAAGCTCATTTCAGAAATGGAATTGTTAACCGATTGGTTACTACCATCTTTGAAAATTCAGCCAACTGAAAGCGAACAAGCTTTAATTAAACGTACATTTGCGATTCTTGCAAATGCCGCACTTGCTCAACCACAAGTGATTGTACATCGTGATTTTCATAGTCGTAACTTAATGATTTTGGACGGTGAAACAGAGCAAGGTGTTATTGATTTTCAAGATGCAGTCATTGGTGCAGATACCTATGACTTAATTTCGATTACCCGTGATGCTTATGTGCAGTGGAATGCTGAACGTGTCTATGGTTGGTTTAAAGTTTTTTATGATTTGTTGCCTGAAAGCGCCAAAGAAGACCGTGATTTTGAACAATTTAAGCAAGATGCTGACCTGATGGCGATTCAGCGTCATATCAAAATTTTAGGTATTTTTGTGCGCTTATTTGAACGTGATGGTAAGTCAGGCTATTTAAAAGATCTTCCTCGTGTGATGTGGTATTTACTTGAAGAATCTAAACCGTATGCAGAACTGCAACCGTTTATGGATTTTATCAATGCTAAAGTTATGCCTGCATTTATTGAAAAATACGGTACTTACGAGGTTGTAGCTTAATGAAAGCCATGATTTTAGCCGCAGGGCTTGGCAATCGCATGCGTCCATTGACGCTGTATAAGCCAAAGCCTTTGCTTGAAGTGGGTGGCAAGGCACTCATTGTTTGGCATATTGAAAAACTTAAACAAATAGGTGTGACTGATATTGTCATCAATTCAGCATGGTTGGCTGATGTCCTGATTGGTGCGTTGGGTGATGGTTCGCAATTCGGTGTCACGATCCGCTGGACACGTGAAGATAAAGGACTTGAAACTGCAGGCGGTATTATCAATGCCTTGCCGTTACTCGGAGATGACCCCTTCATTCTTGTCAATGGTGATGTGTGGACAACCTTTGATTTTTCACCTTTACTTGATATAAAACTTAATGATGATTTGGCACATTTAGTTTTTGTGAGCAATCCTGAACAACATCCAAACGGTGATTTTATCCTTGCTGATGGTCGTGCTTATATTTTTGAACAAGAGCAACAGGGTGAAAACCTGACATTTAGCGGTGTTTCAGTGATTCATCCTCGTCTATTTGATGGTTTGGAGGCAGGGAAACGTCCGCTCGCACCTTTATTGAAACAAGGCATGCTTGACGGTAAAATTTCAGCTGAAAAAATGCAAAGTGCTTGGGTTGATGTGGGTACGCCTGAGCGTTTAATGGCATTGGATTTGCAAATCAGACAAGGTCACTACGCCTAAACAAAGGGCTGAGTCAGACTGAAGTTTAGATTTAGAGCTTGGTTAATACGCTTAACTGCGTATTAACTCATCATTAAGTACTGTTCCACGCGCAGGAAATCGGTATACTTTCATCTAAATTTTTGAAGATTTAAATCTTTATGCATGCATTTTTTCAAGAGCTAAAACAAGGCAGTCTCAAGCTTAATCTACAATTGAGTGATGAAGCGCTGAATCTGTTACTGAAGTATCAAGATGCGTTGGTCTTGTGGAACAAAGCTTATAATTTGACGGCTATTCGTGATCCAAAAGAAATGTTGGTTAAGCATTTATTGGACAGTCTAAGCATTTTAAATGATTTACCTCAAGGTCGTCTGCTTGATATTGGTACGGGTGGTGGTATGCCCGGTATGATTATTGCGCTGTGTCAACCTGAGCGTTCATGTGTACTCCTCGATTCTAATGGTAAAAAAATTCGTTTTTTAAAACAGTTTATTGCTGATTTGAAATTACAGAATGTGATTGCTGTACAAACACGTGTTGAAAATGAGGACATGATCCAAGAGTTGGGTCTGTTTGATGTTATTACCAGCCGTGCTTTTGCATCATTGACCGATTTTGTTGATGCATCAACACCTTATATGCATGACAGCAGTATTATTGCGTCAATGAAGGGTTTGATTCCACAAGACGAAATTAATGCCATTAAAGATAAATTTAGCTGTAATATCATAGAATTAAACGTGCCACGCTTAGATGAGCAACGTCACTTACTTTTATTAAAACGTATTTAAAAAACAAATGAAGGACTGGGGTTACCATGGCTCAAATTATTGCGATCGCTAACCAAAAAGGCGGCGTAGGTAAAACCACTACAGCGGTGAATTTGGCTGCTTCATTGGCAGTGCTTAAAAAACGTGTCCTTTTAGTGGATATGGATTCTCAGGGCAATGCCACGATGGGTTCGGGTGTTCAGAAAAACGATTTGTTATATTCGGTAACCGATGTTTTATTGGGCGAAGTACCGATTGAAACCGCTATTACTAAAGCTGAAGTTGGCTATAAAGTTTTAGGTTCAAATCGTGATTTAGCGGGTGTGGAACTTGCGATTGCAGATCGAGAAGGGCGTGAATTTATTTTACGTGAAGCTTTAAAACGAGTAGATCAAGACTTTGATTATATCATTGTCGATTGTGCGCCAAGTTTGAGCTTAATTACAGTCAATGCCTTGTCTGCTGTACACGCAGTGATTATTCCAATGCAGTGTGAATATTATGCTTTGGAAGGTTTGGCAGATTTAACACAAACGATTGATAAAATTCAACAGGCTTTGAACCCTGAATTGGAAATTATCGGTGTGCTTCGCACGATGTATGATGCACGTAACGCCTTAACTCGTGATGTTTCGGCTGAGCTTGAACAGTATTTTGGCAAGAAATTATACGACACCGTGATTCCTCGAAATGTACGTTTGGCTGAAGCGCCTGCACATGGTTTGCCGATTATTTATTTTGAAAAAAGTTCAAAGGGTGCAATTGCTTATTTGAATTTGGCGGCGGAAATGTTGAAAAAAAGTAAAGTGAAAAAGGGAAGTCACGCATGACTGTAAAAAAACGTGGGTTGGCGAAAGGTCGTGGTTTAGATGCATTACTTGGATCCATCCAAAAAGAAAAATTACAGCTTGAAGTACAAGCGCTTGATCACGGTCAGTTAAAACAAATTGATGTTAATCAGTTAAAACGTGGGGCATATCAGCCACGGCGTTTTATTGATGAAGCTGAGTTACAAGAGCTTGCGGCATCCATTCAAAAACATGGTGTGATGCAACCCATCGTTATTCGCCCGATTGATGATGCTGAATATGCCTATGAAATTATTGCAGGTGAGCGCCGTTGGCGTGCAGCACGTATTGCAGGGTTAACTGAAATTCCTGCAATTGTGCGTGATTTGACCGATCAAGTTGCGATTGCTTTGGCATTGATTGAAAACATTCAGCGCCAAGATTTAAACCCAATTGATCAGGCATTTGCATTGCAGCGTTTCCATGAAGAGTTTGGTTTAAGTCATCAAGAAATTGCCGATACAGTGGGTAAAGCACGGACGACAGTCAGTAATTTATTGCGTCTGCTTAGCCTTGCTGATGAAGTGAAAGACCTCATGCAACAAGGTCAAATTGATATGGGACATGCCCGTGCAATTTTGACCCTAAAAGCCAAAGATCAGTTAAAAATTGCTAAAATTGTCATGGATAAAGGTTTATCTGTGCGCCAAACTGAGCAATTGGTACGTGATTGGAATACACCTAAGCAAGAGAAAGCAGGTGCGCCCGTTGTGGCTGATGTTGAACAATTGACGCAAAAACTCTCAGAGCGTTTTAGTGCCAATGTCAAAATTGATTATAACAATCAAGGTAAGGGGAAGCTGGTGATTAGTTATAATTCACTGGATGAACTGGATGGAATTTTAAATATCTGTCTAGCAGAATAAAAAATAGGCGTCTTTTGTGTCGTAGGATGTGAGCCATTAAAACATTGAAATTATGCATTAGACATGAAAGAAGCCTTAAAAAATGAGCATTAAAATCTAAATTTGGGGAATAAGGTTTATGTGGGAATTGGTGAAAGCGGGCGGCTGGTTGATGCTGCCGTTGGTGTTATGTTCGATCTTTACTTTAGCGATCACGCTTGAGCGTTTAATTCGTTTGAAGCGGGCAAATGTATTACCGAAAAATTTATTATTGCAAAAAGATCGCTCACTTGATTCTGTACTCGATACGCTTGAACAAGATAAAGCCGCAGCAAATTCAACCCTCGGTTATATCTTACGTGAAGGCATTGATGCCTTTCCACAAGGCGAAGCCTATGCACGTGCGCAAATGGAAGTTGCCGCATCTCGTGAAATTGGTTATTTGGAAAAAAATGTTAACTTTTTAGGTACACTGAGCGCAGTTGCACCATTACTGGGTTTATTGGGTACAGTACTTGGAATTATTGAATCATTTTTGGTTTTGGATTTAGGCAGTAATAGTAATCCGACTATGATGATTCCGGGTATTTCCAAAGCATTAATTACCACAGCAGCAGGTATGGTGATTGCGATTCCTGCCTTGTTTGCTTATCGTTATTTTCAGCGTTTGATACAAGAATATATCTCAGAACTTGAGCAGCAATCGACCCTATTTCATGCGACATTGTTTTATCGTAAGCCACAGGCACAAGATGTTGAACAAAAACAAGCGAGCTGATTGGGGAGTAGGTGAATGAAATTTAAAAGATCAAATCATGTTGAAGATATTCATATTAACCTCACACCAATGATCGATTGTCTATTATTTATTTTGGTTATTTTGTTGCTTACCACAACATTTAATCAGCAAAGTCGAATTAATATCTCTTTACCCGATGCTCAAGGTGTTCCACCGAAAGACTTTCAGCATAAAATTGAAGTGATGGTGGATGCAACAGGGCATTATGCAGTCAATGGTCAAGCACTTTCGAGTAAAGAAGTCTCAGATTTAAGTGCAGCAATTAAACAGACGGCACACGATAAACGTGATTTAATGTTTATCATTGCAGCGGATGCTAAAGCAACCCATCAAGATGTTATTCGTGTGATGGATGTTGCAGGTCAGCTTGGCTTTGTCAATATCAATATCAGCACCAAAGTTCCCTCCCGAGGTTATTAATCAGTGAAGCAGGATTTTAAGGTCTATCTGCGCCTTTTAAGTTATTTAAAGCCCTTTGTTGGCATTATGGTTTTGGTAGTGGTGGGTTTTGCCCTCAATGCAGCGACTGAAGTTTCAGTGGCTAAATTGTTGGAAAAAATCATTAATGCCATTCAAAATCGAGATCAAAGTTTTACGACCTTATTTCCGATTCTTGTTGTTTTACTGATGCTTTTCCGTGGTATCGGGCTATTTGTCGGTGGTTATTTTACTGCTGTCATTTCACGTAACTTGATTTTTAATATTCGCCAAGAGGTCTTTGCCAAATTATTGCGCCTACCTGCGCAGTATTATTTGGACAATAGCAGTGGGCATATTACTGCTAAAATTATGTATAACGTTGAACAGCTTACAGCTGCATCAACTGAGTCATTAAAAACACTATTACAACAAGGTTTAATCGCAAGTGCTTTATTGGGCTATTTGCTTTATACCAATTGGCGTTTGACCGCAGTGATTTTAATTTTTGGACCACTGATTGGTCTGATGATTCGTAAAGCCTCGAAGCGTATGCGTAAGCTTTCAATACAAGTGCAAAATACCATGGGTGATGTCAACCATGTTGTGCAAGAGTCGGTTGGCGGTCATCTTGTGGTAAAAGGCTTTGGTGGCCAGTCCTATGAGCTAGATCGCTTTAGAAAGCACTCCATAGAAAACCTGAAACGTGGTTTAAAAATGGTGGTTGTACAACAGCTCAATAGTCCTGTCGTGCAACTGATTATGTCGATTGCACTCAGTATTATTATGTATATTGCACTACGTCCTGAAATTTTGCAGGATACTTCTGCAGGTCAATTTGTCGCTTATATTACCGCTGCGGGCATGCTTAGCAAGCCAATTAAAGCCCTGACTGATGTCAATGAAAAATTACAACGCGGTATGGCGGCAGCGCACTCAGTTTTTGAGTTACTCGATTTGCCTGAAGAAAAAAATACTGGAAAACTAACACCTGTATTGAAAGGTCATGTTGAATTTAAAAATGTTAATATGATTTATGCCAATGGTTATCATGCCATTCAAGATTTCACCTTAAACATTGAAGCTGGGCAGACAGTGGCTTTGGTGGGGCGTTCGGGTGCAGGTAAAAGTTCACTGGTTAATTTATTGATGCGCTTTCAGGATATCGACTCAGGTCATTTGTTGTTTGATGGTATTGATATTGAAGATATTGAAGTGAGTAGCCTACGGGCACAAATTGCAATGGTGAATCAACAAGTCGTCCTGTTTAATCGCAGCATTCGTGAAAACATTGCCTATGGTCAGCTAGAGTCTGCAACAGATGAAGAAGTGATTGCAGCGGCAAAAGCGGCTTATGCACATGACTTTATTATGAGTTTGCCGCAGGGTTATGACACTGAAGTGGGCGCACAAGGTTTAAGTCTATCTGGTGGACAGCGTCAACGGATTGCAATTGCACGTGCAATTTTGAAAAATGCACCTATTCTAATTTTAGATGAAGCGACCAGTGCGCTTGATAATGAATCTGAACATTTCATTCAAAAAGCCTTTGATCAGGCGATGCAACATCGTACAACCATTGTTATTGCACACAGATTATCAACCATTGAAAATGCAGACTTAATTGTGGTTATGGATAAAGGGCGTATCATTGAGCAGGGTACTCATAGCGAGTTATTGGTTGCGCATGGGGCTTATTACCAACTGCATGAACGCAATTTTGAGGAATAATCGGTTATGTCAATTGCACAAACCATTCAAGATGCTTGGAATAATCAGGCGAAGTGGTTGGTTTTATTAAGACCGCTGTCTTGGTTGTATGGTTGTGCATTTGCTCTCAACAAACAATTATATCGGTTTGGATTGAAAGTTATTTATCAAGCGCCTGTGCCTGTCATGGTGATTGGTAATATTACCGTTGGCGGGAGTGGTAAAACGCCATTGCTGATTCAGTTGGTTAAATATTTACAGCAAAATGATATTCGAGTGGGTGTGATTAGCCGAGGTTATGGTGGTCAAGGGCCTTTCCCTGCGTGGGTCGGTTTAGATGCCACACCTGATTTGGTTGGTGATGAACCGTGTTTGATTGTACAGTCTACAGGTGTCCCAATGGTCGTTGGTTCAAATCGTCAACAAGCCATTGAATTGTTACTTGAGCAGCATGAACTTGATTTTATTATTAGTGATGATGGTTTGCAGCACTGGGCATTGGCACGACAAATTGAATGGATTGTACTCGATAAAAATCGTGGTTTGGGTAATGAAAAGCTCTTACCTGAAGGTTATTTGCGTGAACCAGTTTCTCGGTTGAAAACAGGGACGGTTATTGAACATGCAGCACAGCCCAATTCAGATTTAAATATGCATTTGGAAGTCGGTGAGCCGTATTTACTCAATCCACTTTATGGTCAAGCCGTTGATTTTGATCCAACACAAGATTATTACGCCGTGGTCGGTATTGGTTTTCCGCAACGGTTTTATAACACGCTTGAGTCGATGGGGGTGCAACAGTTTCAGTGTCATGAATTTGCAGATCACTACGATTATGAAATTGATGATTTACAGTTTGAGGATAGCAACCCGATTGTAACCACTGAAAAAGATGCCGTTAAACTTTTGCCGTTATTGAAAAAAAATCCGTCTTTTCACCGTGAAATATGGGTGATTCCTGTTGAGGCGGTGCTCTCTGAACATTGTTATACATTACTCGATCAACAACTCATGCAAGTGGGTATTGTGGTCAATGAAGTCTAAAGGTTAATTGAATGAAACATATTGTCATTCCTGCACGTTTTGCAAGTTCTCGACTGCCCGGTAAGCCTCTATTGGAAATTCATGGTCGTCCCATGATTCTGCGCGTGGTTGATCAAGCTAAAAAAGTTCAAGGTTTTGATGATTTGTGTGTCGCAACCGATGACTCCCGTATTGCAGACATTTGCCGTGCTGAAGGTGTGGATGTGGTGATGACCCATCCAAATCATCCATCGGGCACAGATCGTTTGAGTGAAGTCGCACGCATTAAAGGTTGGGCAAGCGATGACATCATTGTCAATGTGCAAGGTGATGAGCCATTGGTTCCTGCACTATTGGTACGCCAAGTCGCTGATTTACTGATTCAGCGTGAAGATTGTTCAATGTCAACTTTGTGCGAGCCGATTCATTCACTTGAAGAATTTCAGCGTGACAGCATTGTCAAAGTAGTGATGTCTAAGTTTAATCAAGCATTGTATTTTAGTCGTTCACCGATTCCCTATGATCGTGATGGAGCAAAAGAGTCTGAGCCGAAATTACATTCACAAGCCTATCGTCATTTGGGTTTATATGCCTATCGTGTGCAGTTATTACAAGAATATGTGCAGTGGGATATGGGTGTGCTTGAACAACTTGAAAGCTTAGAACAGTTACGTGTACTTGAAAATGGGCATCGTATTGCTATTGATGTTGCACAAGTGAATTTACCGCCGGGCGTAGATACACAAGCCGATTTAGATCGTTTAAATACTTTGCCTGTTTCGACCTTTGAATAATTAGGCGCGGGATTACAGTCAATATGGATGCATTAAATTCACAGGTTTACCCGTGGCAACAACATATGTGGACTACGCTGACGGGGCGTTTTCCACAGATCGGTCATGCCTTATTGTTTTATGGCAAAAAAGGTTGTGGTAAGCATGCATTTGCACAGCATTTTTTGGCATGGATTTTATGCCGAACACGTCAGCCTGAAGGGGCGTGTGGTGAATGTAGCAGTTGTTTGTGGTTAAAGTCGGACACACATCCCAATTATGTGTACATTAGTACAGATGAAGACAATAAAAAAAGTAATGCACGGATTAAAATTGAGAAAATTCGTGATTTATTGCCTTTTGTACAACAAACTGTAGAGGGTTGGCGGGTGGTGGTAATTGAGCCTGCCGAAGCGTTAAATATTGCATCAGCAAATGCTTTATTAAAAACGCTTGAAGAACCCGGTGAGCGGGTGATCATTATTTTATTGGCACAGCATCCACAAAAACTGCCTGCAACCATTCGCAGTCGTTTACAACATTTTGCTTTAGATCGCATTGAAACCACGATTGCAGAACAGTTTTTACAGACTCATTTGCCTGAAATTGATCAAGTTAAAACACAATTGTTGATGAATTTGTCGGGGCAAATGCCTCTGCAAGCCATACAATTGGCTCAATCTGCATGGCTTGATCAGCGTCAGGCATTTATACAAGATTGGCAAAAATTGGTGATGGATAAAAATATGCCATTGTTTTATGCCACTAAATGGCAGAAGGCACTGATATTCCCCGATTTTGTACAGCTTTTTGAATACTTGTTGTCTGATTTAATTTGTGTCAAGCTCAATCAAGACGTGAAAAATTCTGATTTAAAGTTAGATACTTTGGCAGAGCAATATTCGCTTGAAGCATTATTTGCACTGTATCAAGACTTGCATGACTTTAAAAAAATGGTTGATCAAAATGTTCAAACCAATTTGGTGTTGGATCAAATTTTTATAAAACTAATGAATGTCGCTTAACGACACAATTGTAAAATGATAAGGGGATGACAATGCAGCCACCACGTATGGGCGGTTTAATTCAGGTCACTATTAATGACCGTGCAACCTTACAGGCAAGTTATATGCCGTATATTAAGGGTGGTGGTTTATTTGTGCCATCAAAACAACAGGTTAAAATGGGTGCTGAGGTGTTTGTGCTTGCAGGTTTACCTGATCAATCACAAAAAATACCTTTAACAGGCAAAGTGGTGTGGATTTCACAAAAGCAAACAGGATTGAAACCGCAAGGATTTGCCATCCAGTTGACAGGTGATAAAGGTGTTTATTACAAAATAGAAGCTGAAAAATTACTCGCAGGTAGTATGTCTTCAGACCGCCCAAGCTTTACAATGTAAACTCTTCAAATTAAAAATATAGGTAACGCCGTGTTTGTAGATACACACTGTCATTTAACGATGCTTGACCTTGCGCCTTATGGTGGCGATTTAGATGCAGCATTGCAACAGGCACGTGAAGCGGGCGTATCTCGTTTTATGGGTATTTCAGTTGATTTAGCGGATCATATTGCGCTCTCTGAAATCGCTGCACGTCATGCCGATGTTGGCTATAGCGTAGGCGTACACCCTTGTGAAGATGAAGCTATCATGCAACAGGCGACTGTAGAGCGTTTGATTGAGTTGGCACAGCCTGATAATGTTTGGGCTTTGGGTGAAACAGGATTGGATTATTTTCATAGCACCGAATTTGTTGATGAACAAAAGCGTTGTTTTGCTCGACATATTCATGCATCACAACACATGGGCAAGCCTGTTGTGGTACATACTCGTGCTGCCAAACATGACACCATTGATATTATTCGTGCAGAAAAATCAACACACGGTATTTTGCATTGCTTTACTGAGGATTTAGAAACAGCAAAGGCTGTTTTAGATTGTGGTTACTATATTTCTTTTTCAGGCATTGTTTCGTTTAAAAATGCACAGGATTTGCGTGATGTGGCAAAGCATGTACCGCTTGACCGCTTATTGATTGAAACAGACAGTCCTTATCTCGCACCGATGCCCTATAGAGGAAAGTCTAATGAGCCAAAGTACGTGCCTTATGTAGCCAAAGCCTTGAGTGATGTATATGATAAACCACTCGAAGAGATTGCCATGATTACCACACAGAATTTTGAAAATCTCTTAAAGGCAAAATAAGTAT
Source organism: uncultured Acinetobacter sp. (assembly GCA_964293455.1). GTDB lineage: Bacteria > Pseudomonadota > Gammaproteobacteria > Pseudomonadales > Moraxellaceae > Acinetobacter. The sequence goes on from CAXYZD010000019.1 coordinate 23,908, forward strand.
TGTAAATTTATACGCAGTAAACCAATAACAGCGAAAGAAGAGAGTATCGTGTGAAGATGGATCGTCAGGCTCAGTTTAGAGCAAGAGAAGCATTAATTTTTCAAGTCGCTGAGCAATTGCTTTTGGAAAATGGTGAAGCAGGTATGACTTTGGATGCACTTGCAGCTGAACTTGATCTTGCCAAAGGGACGCTTTATAAGCATTTTCAAAGTAAAGATGAGCTTTATATGTTGCTCATTGTGCGTAATGAGCGCATGTTGTTGGAAATGATTAAAGATACAGAAAAGGCATTTCCTGAGCATTTGGCATTTTTTATGCTGCATCATTTACATCATCCTGAACGTGCGGTTTTATTTCATCAAATTGAAGAACGCCTTTCAACGACAGGTGTGGGTATTTATCAGCTTTTTACTGAGCTTTATCAAATACGTAAACAACGACTACGCTTAATTATTCGTATGACTGAAAGCTATTTGGAGTCCATTCATAGCAATATGATGGTACGTGATTATTTGGCATCTATTTGGTCAATCACACAAGGTGGTGCATCCATTTTAAACTCAAGTTTCTATCAGCGTTATTTGGGCTGTCGAGATACATTACGAGTCGCACTGATTGATCAAGCCTTATCTTTGCCAAAACATCAAGTGCGAACAGCTTCAGTGCAAACTGCGTAAGGTTATTATGAAGCAAAAAACATCATCATCTCAGTGGCAGTCAGGTTTTACCCTCATTGAGTTGATGGTGGTGATTGTGATTATTGCTGTGGTTGCATCATTGGTGGTGTTTAATGTGGACGGTGTTGATCAGCGTAAAGCCATGCAAGCTAGAGAAGTATTGATGCTTGATTTGAAACAGATTCAGCGTGAATCGAGTGATCAAGGGCATATTTATGCTTTACAAGTCAGTCCTGCAACGGATGTTTCCGATTTTAAATATGCGTTGATGGAATATCACGACAAGACTGTTGATCTGGCTAATCCAAATAACCGTATGAAAAATGAAAAAAAATGGACTGAAGTGCAAAACTTTTCAGTGCGAACTTTGCCCAATCGTGTGTCATTTAATATTACAGCGCAAGACCATCAATTTAATAATGCTGCAAATACCGATTTAATTGGGCGTACTGCACCCGATTTAGTTTGGCTCGGTAATGGTGAAACCAAACCTGTTGCGATACAAATGTATTATGATCAAAGACCTGTCGGTGAATTGATTCGGCTTGATTATTTGGGGCAAGTCAGCGATGAGCAACAATAACAACAACTCAGTTGAGTGGATGCCATGAAAAAACACACAGGCTTTACCCTGATTGAAGTTGTGGTTGCACTTGCCATTTTTGCCATTGCAGCAATGGCGCTGACCAAAGTCGCCATGCAATATACCCAAGCCACATCAAATGCTATTTTAAGGACTAAGGCGCAATTCGTTGCACAAAATGAAATTGCGCTTATGGAAATTAATCGAGAATGGTTGCAAGGAACAGCATCCAAGCAAATCACAGCACAGGGTGAAACATGGCAAGTCGATAAGAAAGCTGAATCGACCATCAGTCCTGATGTTCAGCGGATTGAATTGCAAGTGAGCCTCTTTAATACCGATCAAGGTAAAGTTGAAACAGGTGTTACAACATTGATTTTTTTTAACCATCCTGTAAAAGAAAAACAATCGTGAAAATTTACGCTACATCTCGAAAGGGTTTTACCCTTGTTGAATTGTTGGTTGCCATTGCCATTTTTGCAGTGCTTTCTGCGTTGGGATGGAAAGTTTTTGATTATTTGATTCAAGTCAAAGATCGCAATGCAGTGCATGAAGCCAATATTGGTCAGCTACAGCAAGCCTATCAACAAATGCAACGAGATACTTTACAGCTCATGCCTGTAACTGCGAACATTGCAGGCGATGTACAACCTGCGCTCAGTTTATCCAATCAACAATTCACTTTTAGTAAAACAGGTGTTACCGATCCATTAAAACAAGGTCGATCTGCTTTTGAACGCATTGAATATCAGTACAATGCACAAGATAAAAAGATATATCGTTTAAAATATAATAACTTGAATATGCTTCGATCCGAACAACCACTATCAGCGGTATTACTCAGTGATGTTGATCAGTTTGAAGTCATGGCAATGAATCCGACTGAAATTAATCAATGGCCTGCAACAGCCATTGATCCCGAAAATTTAGAATATCAACGCTTACTTCCGCGGGGAATTCGTATTCGATTCACTATTCGAGATATTCAATATGAATGGTTATTTAGTTTATTAAATACGGACTTCATCCTTCAACAAGCTCAAAATAAGAGTGGTGAAGGAGGTTCAAACGATCAGTCGAATGGTCAAAATGGCAATCAGTCTCAGCAAGAAAAAGAACAGCAAAACAATATACAGAATAGGGGAGAGTAGAATGAAATTAAAAAGAACTCCTACAACGTATATTTTAGGGCATTCACAACGAGGTGTTGCGCTGATTACCATTTTAGTTATGGTGGCTATTGCAACCATTTTGGCGGCAACCATTGCTAAACGCCAAAAACATACCGCTGAAAATACCGCTTATTTGGTTCGGCAAAATCAGGCATTACTGTATGCGAAAAGTGCGGAAGCCTTTGCATCTGAATTGTTGGTGCAAGATAGTAATAGCAGTGGTGGCGCAGATTATCTACAAGAAACATGGGCGCAACCGATGCCACCATTTCCTGTTGAAGATGGTATGGTATCGGGTCAGCTTGAAGATGAATCAGGCAAATTTAATCTGAATGATCTTGTCGGCGCTGATGGTACAACGGTCAATGAGGATGCTAAGAAATTCTTTGAACTCTTGCTCAAGCGTGTGGGTTTAACACCTGAATTGAGCCAATCGACAATTGATTGGATTGATCGTGATGATTTGACCATTGGAGCAATGGGCGCAGAGAGTAATTATTATCAAGGTTTGTCACCCGCTTATGCTTCTGCCAATGCACCTTTTAATGCGATTGAAGATTTAAAACAAGTGCGAGGTTTTGAAGGTCAAAATTATGATTTGATCGCACCTTATATTTCAGCATTACCTGCAACCACGGTCAAAATTAATATCAATACTGCACCGCCATTATTGCTTGCAAGTTTAGATGATAAATTGGACGTCAATACCGTTGCAATGGTTCTACAAGACAAACAAAAAAAGATGGAACACTTTGCCAATGTCGGTGAATTACTCGCTGTACAGCCATTCGATAGCATCAGTGATGAAGGTAAAAACCTTGCCAATAAAATGCTCGATGTGAAATCGGATTATTTTAAAATTCAAGTTGAAGTGATCTTGAGCAATCGTAAGCGGCAGTTGACTAGCCATGTGTATCGTAAAGATAAACAAGTCACTCTTTATGCACGCAGTATGGCGCCTTTTATCTTTCAACCTTGATAATTTTTTACTTACTTGTGCATAAAATGCCTTATTTTACTGTGAACCCTGGGTTTTTCTTTCAAAGGTTGGAATATGGTATGTATATCTTCTTGATGTACTTGACCTATGGTACTGAACGGTAAAATTAATGCTCAGGCTTCACATTTTGCTTTATAATTAAATTTCTTAACGTTTTGTTGAATACACTGGCATATGTTAATTCGAAAGTTATTTAAGTTTGAAAATGCACATATTGTGCGTAATTGTACATCTGACCGCTGCAAGCGCTCGATTCATGGGCACAGTTATAAAGTTGAGTTGCTGCTCAAGGCTTCGAAGCTTGATCATGGTCAAATGGTGTATGATTTTGGTCTGTTAAAAGGTGTCATTAAAGATATTTTTGACAGTTTTGATCATGCCATTTGTTTTTGGCAAAATGATGATCCTGAATATATTCAGGCATGTAAAACATTCAGCGCACGTTGGGTCGCTTTACCTGTATCACCATCGGCTGAACAGTTTTCACGGATTTTTTTCTTCCTAGCGCAAGAAATAATGAAGTCAACCATTACCCAAAATGGGGAAGGTGATGTGGAAGTGTATTCGGTGATTGTGCATGAAACAGATACAGGCTATGCGCAAAGTTTTCAAGAAGATATTGAAAATGAACAGATGGGTATTTTGGCTTTAGATCAAATTGTCTTTTCAGAACAGGTTAAGAACGAATGGGCTGATCCTGAAATGTATGAAAAATTGCAACAAGGGATTCAATTCCAAAACCCAGAAGTCGATTTACAAGTCAAAATTTAAAATGATTTGAGTGAAGCGGCTTAGTCATTATGTTGATTAAGCCATCATTGACCCAATATATTCATAGAAATTGCTCTGTACACGACAAATTTCACAGAACCCTTATCCTATCAGGATTCTGCTTT
>CAXYZD010000020.1:0-27249 GCA_964293455.1 uncultured Acinetobacter sp.
TATGGTTACCGTTATAGAGTGAATTATGAGCAGGAAATGTCAACACACCCTAATCTTCTATATCAATCAGAGTATTTTGACCAAGCCAAATACTGTTCTTTCATCCTAATTGACCAATTGGCTTGGTTAGTGAGTGGATCAGAAACGCAAGTAAATACTTATTTCAAAGCGTGGTTAAATAAATATTTTACTAAGCACTATTCAGAGATAAGCGCAGATGAGCTTTGGGCCTCTAGAAATGGCATGCTTCATAACAGCTCATCCATTTCAAGGGATATCGTGAGCGGAAGGGTTTCTAAGCAATTATATTTTTTTAATAATTTAGATACGCATAATGAGCTAAGCGCTTATTGTGATGGAGATGAAAACTACCGCCTTGTAAATACTAGAAGATTTATACAGGTTGCTCTGCCTAATGCTGTAGAAGATTTTAAAATAGACTTGATGAGCTTTAATATTGAAGATCAAGGGGATGTAAAGGAAAAACTAGGAAAACTACTCCAACCCTTATATCTCGATAAAATAAAACATTAACCCACCTCGGTGGGTTTTTTAATGGGTGAAATATATGGCATGGCAAAATAATCCGACTAACTTCACCCTTCAAGTTTTAAAAGATGCGACTGAATTGCAGAGGAAAATTGCAGGGGCAATGCTTCAACAAGTGATATTAAGATCACCTGTGGATTCGGGGGCATTTCGAAGTAATCATCGAGTTTCATTAAGAGTTATTGATAAGTCTTTTGATAAAAAGAGTACAGGCAATGATGCTTTAGCAAAAGGCATGGCAACGATATTGCAAGCTAAATTAGGGCATTCGATTTACATACAAAATAATCTGCCGTATGGCATCCGACTTGAACGAGGTTGGTCGCAACAAGCGCCATTAGGTATCTATTCTTTATCTTTCCAGTCAGTAATGAGTAAATATAAATGATGACTAATACTGAAGCATTGCAAGCGATATTACGCCGTGTTGGTGCATTTACAGGAATGGAAAAGAGCAGTATTCAGCTCGCAAATAATCAAATTATTAAAGGTAAACCTTTTGAACCACCGAAAAGTGAGATATGGGCTAGGGTCACCGTAAAGAATGCAGGAAGCTTTATTTCAAGTATTGGTAATAAGCCATGCACTCGAACCACTGGTATTGTTTTTATTCAGTTATTTACGCCGTTGAATTCAGGCACCAATGATCTGTCGATACTTGCTGACAAATGGTCTGATCATATGCAATTTTATAGTGTGGGTCACTTAGAAATGCTTGAGGCGAGTATCTTGGATGTTGGTGAGGATAATGGGTATTATCAATACAATGTGAATGTGGCTTATCGTTTCAATTAGTTAATCAAATTTTATAAAACCGTCCTTATTGGGCGGTTTTTTTATGCCTATTTTTTGTTTTACCACTGGCTAGGTTGATCCCCGAAAAGAAGATGGTCGTTTCGACTATTCATTGCATCTTCTTGCCAGTGTTCCTTTTTAATGAGTAGTCGGAGCATATCAATGAATGCAATTGTAAGAATTGAAACAGAAACTCCATTTGTGGAAGTTGAACTAAATGGTAAAGCTCAGCTCGGTGTGAATGCTCGTGACCTGCATAAGATGCTAGAGAGTAAGCAGGACTTTTCAACATGGATTAAACGAAGAATTACTCAATGCAAGTTCGAAGAAAACTTCGACTATATTAAGCTCCACCAAAAAGTGGAGCTTTCAAAGACTGGACAAACTTCAATTGAATATATTGTTTCGGTAGATATGACCAAGCACCTCGGAATGATGGAGCGCAATGAAAAAGGTCATGAGATCCGTAAATACTATATTGAGCAAGAGGAATTGGCTCGTCAACTTAAGAATGGGTTACAGGTTCGTATCGGTAAGCTTTCAGCACAAGTTGAGCTAATTACACAATGCTTGTCTGAGGCGGGACGGTTTTTGTCTGTGGAGGGTAAGCAGACCAAGCCAGCCATGCTTAAAGAATTGGATGATCTGATTAAAGAGGCACAACCATCTTTAGATTTTGATCAGGACAAAGACAATGACAAGTAATATTCCTAGGTACATTGTGGTGGAGTGTGTGCCAAGCACAGAAGAAGATGGCTATGCAGATATTGTTATTCACAATGATACTTATATTTTTGAAAGTATAGAGCCAGCAGAGAATCTTCGTACTGCAATATTAATAGCAATTGATATTGAGCACACAAAACCAAATCACAAACACATTACTTTGCATGCCGAAAGTATTTTGAAGTTAGCAAAAGGTATTCAAGGCAAGGTCTAAATACTAATAATTCCCAATCCACCTCCTCAACGGAGGTTTTTTTATGCCTAAATTAAGGAGAACTTCATGAGTTCTGGAGCTAAACAACTCACACGTGTGGGTTTTGAGACAACACCCGGTGTTATTGCATCAACATGGGAAACCTTTGCATTTACAGGCAATAGTCTTGATGCAAAAGCCAATACAACTGAATCACAAACAATTAAAGACACTCGAATCGCAGCAGGTACACTTGTAACTGGTGTAGACGTTACTGGTGATATTGAGTCAGAGTGGGCTTACGGTATTCAGGATGAAATCCTTGAAGCGATAGCATTTAATGCTTGGAATAGTAATGTTTTAACTTTTGGTGGTACAACTCGTAAAACACTTTCTGTAGTTCGCGCATTTACCGATGCGGAAAATTACCAGGTGTTTACCGGTTGTCATATCAACCAATGGGCCTTATCGATTCCTGATAGCGGTATTGTGACTTCTAAATACTCAATCATGAGTATGAAGCGAACAGCGTATGAAGTTACACCGACAGGAACCGTAACGCCTGCTATAGACGCGCCTGTTTTAACAAGCCTTTCTACCGGTGATATTCTTATTGATGGTCAAAAGAAAGCAGGGATGTGTGTAACACAGCTTGACCTAACCATTGATAATGCAATGCAGATTCAAAAATGCTTAGATTATGAAAATAATATCTCCGCAATTTTAGAAACCATCATGAAAGGCACGGGTAGCTTCACGATTGCTTGGTCTAAAAACACTGCTGAACTTTACGAAAAGCAATTCTTAAATGAGCCGATTTCGCTTGAATACTCTTTAAAAGACAGCGCGGGTAATAAATACACATTATCTCTACCTAAATTACAGCTTTCAGCGCCTTTGCCGAGTGGTAAAGCAGGTGACATTCTAACCACTCAATTCTCATTCACGGTTGCTGATGAAGCTCCAACATTAACTCGTATTCCAAAAGTAGGTCCTTAATATGTTGATTGAAATCGAAGAAGAAAAGATTGAGTTTAAGTCTGAATGGTTTGATTTCAAAGATGGCGTAAAGCTACTTATCGCAAGTGCTAATAAACCATCATTCAATCGGGCTTTAGAGCTTAATGGCATTCAAGCCGAACAGGAGCTAAACGGCTATAAAGAAATTACAGACGAAAGTGCCATCAAAGCTAAACTTGGCTTCAATCGATCTGTAGCTCACTTGTTACTTGGTTGGTCAGGTTTAATTGGTAAAGATAAAAAGCCGATTGAATACTCGCATCAAACATCTGAATTGATTTGCACAAGTTCAAAGCAGTCTTTCGATATTATTGTATTTGTTCTTGCCAAGGCTAAAGAATTGCGAGATCAAAAGAATGCAGTGATTGAAGAAGAAGTGGGAAAGTCCTCAAGCACTACGAGCAAAGAGGCATCCAGTGGTGCGAAGAGAAAACAGCCGAAGTCTACGAAAAGTTAGGTATTCAGGCACTTGAGCGACTTAAACCAAGCTTTACAGCAAGTCACATCATCAATGCATTTAATCTCATCGCCAAATCGAGAAAGTTTACCGCTTTCCCGAATGGCGGTGGTTTCTATCAACCTTTATCACTTCAAGACATTCAAAGCTACTTTGATATTTATGGTTGTGATTTAGATAAAAGAATGTTTGTTGAGTGTGTGTTTGCGTTGGATGGGAAGTTTTTAAGCCAGTGTAATTCTTAGACTAATCCTCATTAATTTGGTATTTTATAGGCAAATAATGAGGGGTTTGGGATGGAACATAAAGTATTAGGTGAGCTTTTCGGGGTTGAGATTCACACACCAGTTACAAGAAGTGAGATTAGACGTCTCGTAAAAGAAAAACAGGATTTTGTAGACAATAAGGTAAAAACCGAAGGATTAACACTACATCAAGCGTTATTAGATGCAGGAGATATGGTTGAAAATTTTATTAATAATCTAAGTGAGGATGATGGGAAGTCTTTTGTAAATTATTATGCAGACGAAGTCTTAGCTATTAATGACCCAACAGCGCTCAACGATGGAGTGATAAGTAAATCTGAAGCTGAAAACTATCACCTACAGGCACAATTCATATTTAATGAACTTTCTGCAAATCTGCAAGTATATGGTTCAAATTCAGCTTTAACTGGAGCTAGTCCCGCAAATGTACAGTTAGCACTAGATTATATTAATCGTAGTTTAGAAATTGAACCTGAAAATCCTATTTATCTCAATCTAAAAGGATTGCTTATATGGAATGGATTAGGTGATAAAGCAGGAGCAAAACCTTTAATTGAGAAAGCTGCAAAATTAGATCCAAGAAATATTACAATTCAACATAACCTTAAGTCTCTGCAAGATCCTAATGGGTGTTTTATTGCAACCGCTGCTTTTGGAACACCCGTTGCTTATGAGGTAAATGAATTACGATACTTTAGAGATACTTGGTTGGTCGAAAAAAAATTAGGTCAGTTGTTCATCAAGAGTTACTATAAGTTAAGTCCTAATTTTGCAGATTTTATTTCAAATAAACCAATTTTAAAAAAAATCATTAGATTGGCATTAAAGCCAATAATTAGACGAGTGGAAAAATTTAACAAATCAAAAGCACCCTAAGGTACTCTTAATCATGAGGGAAAAATGAATAGAAATTTAGAAATAAGAAATGATGCAGAAACCATTGAATCAATCTATAAGGAATTGATTGATTGTGATTTTATTCGTGATTTGGCAGATCAGTATGAAGAGCCATTAAAGAAAGATAAAATAGTAGTAGATTATCTTGATTTATTTGGTCAGTGCGTTGCGTGTATGAACTTTGAAGACAATTTTGCCATACGTGACCATTTGGGTGGGTGGCGCAGAGCTAACGCATCCGAGGCGTGCGACATGTGTTACGGGAAGCTTGAAGGTATGCAAATTTTATCAAGCTAAGTATTATTGGCAATAAACCACTCTCAAATTGAGGGTGGTTTTTCATTTGAAATATCAAGCCAAAATACATCTTCAAACTTCTCGCATACACCAACTTTTTTGAGTTCATTGTATATGGATAAAGCGGTATCAACCTTAACGGAGTTTCCCTTCTCAGCTCTTGTTACATAGTTCGATAGAACTCTGCTACCACTAACAAAGCCACATCTTTTTGATAGTTCATAAACTGTTAAGCCCGCCTTTTCACGCAAACAGGCAACATTATTCCTTATTTCCATTGCTGCACCACGAATTAAATTTTAAAACATTGTAGCACAATAAAAGATAATTACTATTTTTTGTGTTAGCACAATAAAAAGAATTGACACAATAAAAGATATTAAATAAGATGACCATATCAAGGCAATAAGCCCTGAAAAAAAGAAACCCCTTGCAGACGTCGAAATCAGGCAAGGGGTTTGTGTCTAAACCAAAGGAGATAAAGACATGGCTAGTTTAGCATTAAGCTTTAATGAAGTGAAATTTAACCCAATTGTTCAGCATGATGGTCAGATTTGGCTTTCATCAGGTGAATTAGCACAGGCATTGGATTACAAGAGTGTTAAGTCTGTAAGCAATCTTTACAACTCAAATAAAGATGAATTTTCCAACTCTATGACTCAGGTCATCGAATCAGTGACCTCAGGAAACTATAAGAAAAAGTCTCGTATCTTCTCACTACGTGGCTGTCACCTAATAGCAATGTTTTCACGTACTGATGTTGCTAAGCAATTCCGAAAATGGGTGTTAGATGTATTAGACAAAGAAGTTGGCGCTCCTGTTGCCAAAACCCATAAATCAGAACGCACTGCTTTACATGATGCTCATGCCATGCTTGTAGCTAAAACCAAACATTTAAACTCAAGTGATGCATGGAAAATCATTAATCAGCGTTTTGGAACACAGAGTATTAATGAAATCCCTTACGATGCCATTCCTGTCGCCGTGGAGTATGTTCATCATTTGATTGCTTTATATAGTAATGCGGAGAAAAAACAATTTTCACATGCTGATCTACAGAATATGCATGCCCTTGCAACACACATGATATGGGCGCGTGAATGGTGGAGAGAGTTTGGTGAAGTAATCAAAAAATTGAATCCTGTTATAGCAGGAAGAGTGAATGATCACTTTATTGATGGCTCAAGTGTGGCTTGGCAGTTTGTAAAGGCTGATGAAAAGCAACAATTGATGGAGTGTGTAAAAAGTTTTGATTGGTTTGCTACAACTTATCAGCAAAAATTACCAATATAGAAATAGCTTAACAAGACCATCCGAAAGGGTGGTTTTGTTATTAGAGTTACACGTATAAGAGAAGATCATATTCGTATGGTTTTTTAAGCCTAGAACAAAACCCCGACAGTTAGCATTGTTGGGGTTTTTTATTACCCAAAAAAGCAAAAACCCAAGACTGAGAATCTTGGGTTTTTTGTTTCCCACAAATTAATGAGGAATAAGTGAGAACCTATGAGCAAGTTTACCAAAGGTAAATTTAAATTACACCCTAAAGAGGGAATAGAAATGGAAGGAAAGCTTTCAGGTTGGTTGCGATTTTGTATTGGCATAGCAATTTTATTAATTGCTGCAAGTCCATTCCTTTATTCGTTGTCGCATTTCTTTAATGTATTAGGTGTGGGGCGATGATGAATATATTTAAAGAAAATTGGAATGTAGTCATGAATACAATGGTTGAAAAGCCAATGGTATTTGCTCTAGCTATTGCCTCCATACTGATCTGTATTGGGTTGGCATTACTGACTATTTACATTGTTCCAAAATATAAATTTTTACAGTATCCATTTATGATTTTTATAGCTTTTTTAATAGCAAATTTTTATATAGAAATACTGATACGATTTATCAAAATGAATACCTAAACCGACCTAATAGAGGTCGGTTTTTTATATCCAAAACTTTGAAATACTCTATGCAGGAACAAGCCCTACATGAATTTTTTGACCTAGAACATTCGCTGCACTTGCAAGTGTGGTCAGCGTAAGACTGGTGTCATCCTCATCAAGTAAACGATTTAAGGATGCTCGGCTAGTGTGCATTTTTGCAGCCATGGCAGTTTTAGTTAGTTTTTGAGCTTTCATTGCTTCAGCTATTTGCCATGCAAGGACACGTTTTATTGCAACAGCGGTCGCTTCTTCAAGCAAACCTTCCTCTTGTAAGAAATCATCGAAACTGCTGCCAACGTGTTCATTATTGAAGTTATTCATCATGATCCTCTTGATTTTTTGAGTCGCTCTTTAGCCAAGGCTAAGTCTGGTTTTGGTGTACTTTTTGACTTTTTAACAAACCCATGGAGTAAAAGCATGGTGTTGCCACTTACAGTAAAAAATATACGTGCGATTCCAAACGAGATAGTAATCCTGATCTCCCATAGATCAGTATCCATCTTTCTAACGAGTGGCATACCTAATGGCCAACCAATCTGAACAGTTCGAATATCTTCACCCAATGCTTTTTTATCAATTGGCTGAAATTCTCTTAACCATTCTTTCACTGGCTCATCACCACTATCTGTCCTAAAGAACAGCACGGTCATTGGTATTACAGGCATCACATGCTCCTCTTTATTTAATTGTACCAAAAATGATACGTTTTGCAAGTTTCAATCAAGCAAGACGGATGAATAAGCCATTTTTTATATGTGCGCCTGTTGGCGCTTTTTTTATGCCCGCAGGAAAGTGATATGGCTGAACAACGCAGTACGCTTATTATTGAGATTAGCTCAGAACAAGCACGAAGAAACGCTCAAGCATTAGATCGTGAGCTTCGTAGTATTCAAAACTCAGGCAACTATGCAAGCACATCAATGAACTCAATGTCTGTAGCCTGTCGTCAACTTGCAGGCTACATGATGGGAATTGTGACTGTTGGTACTGCGATTAGTAAGATGGATGAATTCACCAACCTTAATAACCGCTTACGCCTAGTTACTGATACTCAGAAAGAATTAACCTTAGCAATGAAAGATACTTTTGATATTGCTCAGCGTTCAGGTGCGGCATGGGGTGGTACAGCGGCGATTTACCAAAAAATTCAGTACAACAGTGAAAAACTTGGTCTTAGTCAGAAAAATGTTGCAGAAGTAACAGAATCAATCTCAAAGTCTATCAGTAATTCGGGTTCAAGCGCACAGGCAGCAGGCGCAGCACTTTATCAGCTAGGGCAAGCATTCGATAAATCATCATTGAATGGTGATGAGTTTGTGTCAATGAGCGAGAACGCTGGCTATTTGATGGAAGTGTTTTCAAAAGGCTTAGGCGTAACTCGTGCTGAATTGAAAGAAATGTCCTCTGACGGGCAATTAACCACCGACAAAATGATTCAAGCAATCCAAAAAATGTCAGGGTCAATTGAGGATGATTTCGGTAAAACTAATTTCACCATCGGTCAGGGATTTACTCAAGTTTCTAACGCCGTGACTAAGTTTGTGGGTGAGTCAGGGCAAGCAACTGGAGCTGCAACTGCAATTTCGGGGTCACTCGGGACACTCGCAGAAAACTTAAATGCAGTGACAAATATCGCGATGATTGGCGGTGCGTATTGGTTGGGGAGCTATATTCCTGCAATGTATGCAAGTGTTGTTGCAGGATATGCAAAAGCAAAACAGTTGGTTGAGCAGACTGCCATTCAATATGCTGTTGTTCAGGCTGAGCGAGTAGCAGCAGCTCAAGAGTTAGCGGGTGCAGAAGCTAAATTAGTAAATCTTCAAGCAACACGAGCACAGCTTGTGGAAGAGTTGAAGCTTGAGCTAGCTAGAAAGAAAAAGCAAATTTCAGATCAAGGTGCGATTAATTCTGAAATGCGAATGGGTTTCTTACGTCAACAACAAGCGGTGATTAATGCTGAATTAACAGCTACAGAGAATGCTTTAGCAGCAGCAAGAACACGATCGACAGCAGCGGGTGCGGCAAGCATGGGCGTTGGTCGTGGCTTAATTGGGATTATGACAGGACCTGTGGGTTTGGGGTTGGCAGTTGCAGGTGTTGCAGCATCAATGCTTTTAATGCGTGATAATACAAATACCGCAACAAGTGCATTGGATCTTCAAAAGCAATCGGTAGATGAGTTAGCCGAAGCATATAGCAAGATGTCGATGGCAAAAATAATTGCTGAGATGGATGCTCTAAAAAATAAGGCGCAGGAAGCAAAGAATGAGGCAAACAATGCCTTGAATAGCGCTTATGCGGTTGCTCCAAATGTTGGAAATTTTGGCACTGAAAAGCAACGTGAGCAAAACAAATTACTGTCCGATACGATTAAAGAGCTTAAAGCTGGAAGTTTAGATGCTGCAAAAGCCTTGCAGGAACTTCAAAAAGGTGGCTTTACACAAGATCAACTTGATAAAGCTCAAAGATATTTTGCAACTTTTGAAGAGCAAAACAATGATTTAAAAACATATAATTATCAAATGGTTTTAGCGAATAGTTATCGTGAGACAGCATCAGGGATTTATGATGAAACAAGCGATAAAATTAGCAAACTTACAAAATCTTTAAGCAGATTGAACGAAACTTATGAGGTTTCATATGCACAAATTTTAAAAGGTGCCGAGGTTTTTCTTCAGGTTGCAGAGAACTCTGGTAAATCCAAAGACCAAATTGACGCTGGTACAGTAGCTTTGCAAAAGTACTCAGACGGTAAAATTACTGCAACTCAGTTGTCTCAGGAATTCTTGAAATATAACCTCATTCCCGAGAATCAGATCGATGCTTTTAAGAAACAGGTAGCGCAATCTGACGGTTACAAGAAATCAGTGACTGGACTTAATGTTGAGCTGAAAAAGCAAAATGAATTGCGCAATGAGTTTCAAAAACAGCATCAAAATGTTATTGCGATGAAGAAAGCTGAAACACAGGAAACCAATAAACAGACTGAGGCGCAAACAAAACTTAATCAGAAGCAACAAGATGCACTAAATGCAATTAAAGGTGATATAGCAAGAGAAGCTTATATTATTGCAAACATGAAAGCAGGGTTTTCTCGTGATAAGTCCGAGTTTTACGCTGATTATCGCAGTAAAGCAGAATTGGGTTATGTAGGAAAATCCATATCTAGTGAGGAGTCAGCAACTGTTGCTGCGGGATATAAGCTCAAGCAACAAAACGAAGCTCGATTGGCTTCTGAAAAAGCAATTGAAGCATCGCAAAAGAAACAAACCAAAGAAGCTGAAAAGAAATACCAATACACGCAAGCAGAAGCCAAGTTACTAAGCAAAGCTTATGGTGATGTGTCTAAAAGTGGTCTTGGTGCTTACGCTGAAAGCAGAGGAATACCTGCAAATGTTATTGCGGGATTGTATATGCAGGAATCCAAAGCAGGAACAGACCTTACAAGTCATACAAGGGCAAAAGGCAACTGGCAAACAACGACAAGGTATCGTGAGCAAAACAACATATCTATGGCGGACAATAATGATTTCCTTAAAGTGGGCAAGATTGTTGTTGATAATATCGCTAAAGTTTTTGCTGATACAGGTAGCCTAAAACAAGCCATTTTGTCACACAATGCGGGTGAAACTGGTGCCTCAAACTTTATGAAAGATGGCAGAGTGAAAGGCTCTGGCGTCAGAAATAAGGAGGTTGCAGGTTATTTACCGTCAATTGATAAGTGGGCTTCTTGGGGGAGTGGCAATAAAGGGGAGCTTTTAGGCGAAAGTGATTCAGGCAAAGATTACCAAGAGTTTCTTGATGCACAACTTAAAAAGCAAGAGGCTGTAAAGCAACTTCAATCTCAATTTGATACTGAAGCAATTCAAAGATCAAAAGAGCGAGATGAGCTGATCAATCAAGCAACGATACTTGGTCAAACGCATCTAATTCCGAAGATTAAGGAGCGATATAACCAACAAGAGTTGTTAGCTTCATATCAACTTGAATTGGAGCTTAACGGTTACAAGTGGGGCGAAGATCAAAAGATTGCATACCGCCGTGACATAGCAAAGTTAGAACTAGAAATTTCTGGCAAATATGGCACTGAAGAGACAAAACTTAGAAAGAATGGAATTGATGCTTTAGCGCAGTATGAGATCGATGAATATCGCAAAACCCAAAAGCTTAAAATTGCTGAATACCAGATGGCTTTCAGTCAGCCTTTGACAGAGTTGCAAGCTGAAGTATTGGATATGCAGGCAAAAGCCACTATGGGCGGTGGTTATGGTAATTGGGCACTTCAAAATCAATATGGTAAGGATTTTAATTCACTTGGCGATGATTACGAAAAAAACGTAAATAACATCAATGAAGATAAAACCATTTCTGATGATGCGGTCAAGAAAGGGCTTCTACTTCAAGCAGAAGAATCTTTTAGACAAAGCAAGTTGGCTTTGAATGAAAAATACACTTTGCTCGAAAAAGACTTGGCTCAATCTCAATACGAATCACAAATGGGTATGTATTCCCAAATGATTTCTATCGCCTCAGATACTTGGGGGCAAATGACGAGCGTGATTAAAGATGCGCAGGGTGAGAACTCAACCGCATATAAAGCCATGTTTCTTATCCAACAAACAATGGCAGCAGCGCAAGCAGTTATTTACGCCAATGTTGCATCCGCAGCTGCACTTGCTCCACCTCCGATTGGGTTGGGTCCAATTGCTGGTATGCCTATATCTGGAATGATAAAAGCGAATGGTTATGCAAATGCGGCTTTAATTATGGCTCAAGGTATTGCTGGTATGGCGCACAACGGTATCGATAACATTCCAAAAGAAGGAACATGGCTTTTGGATGGTGGTGAGCGAGTTCTTAATCCTCAACAAAATAAGGATTTGACGAATTATTTGTCGAAAAGCAAGCCGCAGGGGGCGAATATTGTCATCAATAATAATGGTTCTTCTAAAGTTGTAGCAACACAAGGCTCAGATGGTAAAACATACATCACGATTGATGAATTACCTGGTCTAGTTGCTGGTCAACTTCGCAATCCAAACAGTCAGATCTCTAAATCTGTTCAACAGAATACAACGGCAACGCGCAGGAGATAACATGCCAAACATCTTATTAAAATGCGTCACGCAATCAGGTTATTCGGTCGGATTTAAAAGTGGTGTGATTTCACAGGAGCTTGATGGAGGCGCACCACGCTACCGACGTGCTGTTAAAAACCCATATCATATGGTCAGTGTGCAGTGGGTTGTACATGAAGCAGGTTTTGATTATTTAAATGCCCTGCATGATGTGTGGTGTGAAAATCCCAATGAGTTTTTTTACTCGGCACTCAAAGTAAATGGGCCTGAATATAAAAACTATGAAAGCTATTTTGTTGAAGATTCATTTCAGTTGAATAGTGTCAGCGGTCTTATATTCACATGTTCTGCACAACTGCGGGTAAAACCAATAATTGATCGCGAAAAAAATCAATTGTTGGTTGAAGTTGGTAATGATGGTGTGGATTTATCAGAGCTAATCAATCCGCTTGAAAAGTTGGTCAATGTCGATATGCTGAATGCATTAAGGAGAGTAAATGCCTGATTATTACAGCTTTTTCTTGAATACAAATGGCGGTGTTGTGGCACTTGAGTGTATTGAAATTTCACATCCAAGTTTTCCAAAAGTCTATCGTTATGTCAAAAATGATACGGAAGGTGTAACTGCATCAGGTGTGCATTTTGACTATCAGCCGATGTCTATTAAGCGAAATAACGTCACCAACGATTTAGATCAGACGCTTTCATTAACGCTTGCTGATGTTGATGACGAGTTAATGAATGATGTGAAAAAAATCCATTCAAGCGCATTCAGCAAACAAAAACCTGAATGTAGTTTTAAAATTTATCGTGATGATGATTTATCTGAACCCATGGTGACGATGTCATCTTTAGAGATACCTGTTGTTTCAAAAGATACAGCTGGTCTTGTGACATTTGAAGCGCAGGCACCTCGCTTGAACAGTGTCAGAACAGGCCGACTATATACGATTGAAGATTTCCCACTGCTTCGGAGAGCATAAAATGGATTTAGATGATTTGCTCGATCGGGAGTGGACGGCTAAATATACCTGTAATGAATTTGCATGTGAGGTCTGGCAAAGAATCACTGATGAAGATTTGACTCAGCGCTTAGATGATTTTTTAAATGGCAATTCGAGTTTTATCGTGCACGAGGAGCCTATTTCACCCTGCATTGTTTTCTTCGCCAATGGCAAACAAACCCCGACGCATGTTGGGGTTTTTTTTGAAGATGCACTTTTCCATTTGTCGATGCGTGGCGCTCAATATGTACCGCTCGACATCGTAAAAATGGGATTCAGACAAGCGAGATATTACACATGAAGAAGACTGTAATTATCTGCCCAAACCCATACGAAAAAAGCACATGGTATTCAGCACAAGTTGATGATGTCTGTGCGTACTTAGCACAGCAGTTCGGGAAATTCCCTGAAAATAGTTTTATTTATCATAATTATGTGGCGCAAAGTCATAATGTGACACCACAAGCCAAGGCTGATGTTGATCATTTGCAAACGCTTGAAGGTACGTTTTACATCGTCATTAAACCGATGTGGGTGCAACTTCTATATTATGCCGTTGTGGCAGTGATGGCGGCGTATAGCGTTTATTCCATTCTGACCATGCCAAAACTTGATCAGCAGAAAATTGGCTCATCAAACAATGAACTGGCAAACCGTACCAACAAAATGCGGATTAATTCTCGAATTCCTGACATGTATGGTGAAAACAGGGCATACCCAGACCTAGCGGCAGTCACATATACATACTATGAAAATGGTATAGAGTCAGAAGAGTGTCTGATGTGCCTGGGGTATGGCCATTATCAGATTAAAGATTGCAGAGATGCTGAAACTGATGTGAATGGTATCGATGGAATCAGCGTCAGTGGGTATGGTCCTGGTGTTAGCATTATTGGCACAGACACTATATTTAAAGTCGGTGAGGCATTTACAACACTTCCGCTTGATGTTGCAGGATCGAATGCGATCAACGGTCAAAGCCTGGTTGAGCCGAATGATGTTCTGATTGAAAGTAATGATGTGTATTTTACAACTGGCGGTGTGATTCGTATTGCAAACAATACTGTAGATTTTACCGACAGCTTTAAAGTTGGCGATGGTATTGCGATTTCTGGTGCACAGTATGGTGTTGAAAATGCAGTATTGTCAGGTAATTGCGCGGTATCGGCAGATGGGAAAATCAGCATTATATCTGCTGTAAATATTACATCAGTAGACAATTTTAAAGGTATTTTACTCAGCGGTGCGAATATTGCAGTCACAGCGACAGATGATATAACCCATGTATCGACTACAAATTATTATGATTTATCAGGTCAGTACGATGTTGCTTCAATCAGTAAAACGGCAAACGGTTCGGATTTTACTTATCTTGTCACGCTGATTTCACCGAAGCAGGTCAACTACAACTGGAATTATATAGCTGATGATTATGAAATTTCCGCAGGCATAACACTGAATCTCAATATCGGCAGTGTCGATCTGGATGCCAACTATTCAGTCAGTGCGGTCAGTGAAACGAGCATCAGCTTAGCCAATGCAACCACAGTAAATAACGACTGGAGCAAATTGCCGGGGTTGTTCAATGGCAGCACGCAAGGCAAAAATACATCAGAAATTTATCTGGAAATTGTGGCAAATAAATGGGTTGGCTGGTTCGATCTATATCATGAATCTGCATCACAAATGCAGTTCAATGTATATTTCCCGCAAGGTCTGTATAACGTCAATAAAGATGGTAAAACCCGACCTGCCTTTGTACTGATTACGATACAGTATCAGTCAATTGATAATATTGGAAACCCTGTCGGTGCAACACATTCAAAGGATTTTTTGATCGAGACAAAAAGCCGTGATTCATTCGGTCGCACGCTGATTATTAATTTAGAAACGTCAGGCAATCAGCGCTTCAGACTCGCTAAAACGGATGCAAAAACGGGTGCAAATCCGATGACAGAGTGCAAAATCAAAGACGTTTACCTGACTTATCAGTACGATAAAGAAAGCTACGATGGTGTGACTATGTTTCGTGTAAAAACCACAGCAACCACAGGTGCGCTATCAATTAAAGAGCGAAACCTAAATTGCTTGGCGGTGCGAAAGTTAAAAGTGGATGGCGTTGGTGAATTGGTGGCAACCAAAGATGCAGGTCAGGCGCTGATAAACATGGCACTTGATCCGTATATTGGGCGCAGATCGGCACTTGATATTGATATTGTGCAAATTAAAGCCGAGCTTGCAAAAGTCGCAACGTATTTTAATTCGAGTCAAGCAACCGAGTTTAGTTATACGTTTGATGATGATTCACTGTCATTTGAAGAGCAGGCAGGCATGATTGCCAGCGCCTGTTTTTGTGAATGCGTACGATTTGGCAATAAGCTCAGGCTGAAATTTGAAAGACCGCAAAGCAATTCTGTGCTGTTGTTTAATCATCGCAATAAAGTGCCAGGGGCTGAAAAATTATCGCTTAAATTCGGCAATGATAAGGATTTTGATGGTGTAGAACTTGAATATATGTCACCTGATGACGATAAACGCATCACGTATTCAGTACCTGAAAATGCGATTTTAACCAATGCAATGAAAATCAGTACTTCCGGTATTCGCAACCATGCTGTTGCTAAAATTCGGGCATGGCGAGAATGGAATAAATTGCAATATCAAAATGTTGACTGTGAATTTGATGCGCTTGATGAATCTGAGTTATTGATCCGAAATGACCGAATTGTGGTTGCGGATGGTACGAGCCTTGAAACACAGGATGGTGAAATTGTCGCTGTTGATGCACTGACTTTGACCTGTTCAAATGTTGTTAATTTTGAAGTTGGTGAGCGGTACTTCTGTTGCTTACAGCTTGCAAACGGCGAGATTGACATTGTGCCGTGCAGCGCAGGTGAAATGACCGATCAGGTTTTACTTGAACGTGCACCAGCCATGGCTTTGGTTGTTGATCCTGATCGTTATGTGAAAACACTCTATACCGTCACAAAAGTTGCGGATACAGAAAAGCAGGTGTTTATGCTTAGTGAAATGTCTCGCAATGGTCAAATGACAAATAAGCTGACATGCATTAATTATGATGATCGATACTATGAAAAAGATCATTCATTCCTTTAATTGAAATTAAACATATAGCCACCTTCGGGTGGTTTTTTATTGCCTGGAGAAAAGCAATGACTTCAAATCCAAACAAGATTATTTCTTTGCAAGAACTAATTAATGCTCAAGTTGATGCAAAAGTGCTTGAATTAATTATGAATGAAGCACCATTGGTTGAGGTTGAAACCCGCCTGGGGCGCAAGTGTTATTCAATTTCAACGATTCAAGCGATTATTGATCAATATAAACTGCAAGCTGATGTGGAAATTGCAAATTTAACTGATGCGATTAATGTAGCATTAGCAGCTGGTGCTGGTGCGGCAGGTTGGATTGATTCACTCGTTAAAACCTGGTCAGGTCGCACACAAGAAAGTAAAAATAAAGACACAGTTTCTGCATTAGATTTCGGAATTATCCCTAACAGCTTGGAGGATCAAACCTCTAAGTTTGATAACTTTTTTAATTATCTACGTAACAATAAATGCAAAGGGGTTATTCCAAAAGCCGGACGCATTCTCGTAACAGCCAATAAAACTAAGATATTTGGCGTTATCGGTGAGACTGCTTATCAGGAGTTAAAGTACGCTTTGGACATATCCGGCGTTGATTTAACAGGAATATACAAAGGTTATGAAAATGTTGATGGGACGATCATTGACGCGCAAAATACGGGTTGTGCGTTACTTCAAGCGCAAAGTGATACAAACAACACAACTTATTCGCTAACCAACCTTCGAGTTGATAAAGCCACAGTTCCATTAAAAATGACATACGCGCTAATGTGCCGTATCACTAACTTTGTTTATAAAGATAGTGTGAACGGGGTTATTTTAGGTGAGCCTACTTTTTCAGCAGGCGCTATGAGTAACGTTTTTACAAACATTTATGGCACTTGTTCAGGTGCGCCTTTACAACTTCTAGGCAAGCAGTGGAATAACGCTAATCAGTTTCATAGTTGCTTCTGGACTGGGGGTGAGCCTTCATATATCCATGTTTCGGGTGGTTATGGCGCAATAGCTAATAGTTTCCATGGCGGTGAATTTAATACCATTAAAGACAGTAAATCTAGCGGTCTTATTCTTGGAAATTGTCGTTCAACGAACTTCTTTGGTACATATTTTGAACCCAGAGGTCATTGCGTAATACTAGACGGTCAAGCAAAAAAAGTTCTTCTGAGTGGGTGCACTTTTGGCACAACAAGAAGCGATGCAACACAAAGCACAGTGCCTTGTCATATTTGGCACAAATCAGGAGCAGCATCTGTAAACATTGTGGGTGGTTCTGTCTTTCTTGGCGATGACACAGGATTGCAAGACAATATGCGCTTTGTTTATTCAGATGCGCCAAGTACATTTATTTGCAATATTTTAGACAATCCTTGGGCTATGACGACAGGTACAACAGGGTGGAAGATTGCTGATATTACAAACGTGTCAAAATTCGAGTCTTTTTCTGGTCAAATTACTGATTCAACACCTATAGCCTTCTCTAGTGATGGCGGGTCTATTAGTGGCTTAATGCCGGAATCCAAAGCTACCTATCAGGTCAACGGTAAAATGGTTACTGTTGTAGTTGATCTGGCATTTGATGCAAATACCGCGTTTAATACTGGAAATTACTATATCAACCTACTATTTAATCCAAAACTCAGAGCTGAAGGCGTTGTAAGATTCAGTAAATCTGGTGGCGGGAGTATTACGGGTAGTTGTGGTGTGTCGCAGTCGAATAAAAATCTGTTTTTGTGGATTCCACGGATAATTGCAACCTTCAATGATGTTACAAAGACTGTCTCAGCGTCATTAAATAATGAATATGCCAGTAACGCTAATATGGCTGGCTATAACATTGCTGGCTCAAGGGTGGTTGCTCAAATTAATTATCCTATTTAACTAGGTAGGCATTTAACCAGCAAATCCACACCAACCCTGGTCTTTAATTAGATCGGGGTTTTTTATTATCAAAATTAAGAGGGAACACAATGAATGATCCGATTTCAATCAAAGGCATGTCATGGCTTTTTAAAATTATGGCTGCGGTAATTGGGGCAATTTTCGCACTGACATTAAGCGGTGATATTGACACACAAGGGCGTATAAAAATCACGATGGGCGTGATTATGAAGTTTACTTTCAGTGTAGCCATTAGTCTTTATGGTGGTTCTGCATTTATTGAGTATTACGACTTAGCACATTATTCACATATGTCACAGGGCTTTGTAATGCTGATTTTTGCCATCTTTGGGATGCTGTGCATTGGTATTGCTTACCAGTCGGTTCAGCTACTTAAGGGTAAATCTTTTATGGAAATTATTACTGAAATTAAAGCAGCCTTTGGAGCGATATTCAAATGAAAGTAATCTTTGATCATTTACGAAAAATCAGCGGTGGTTCACTCACTCAAAAGCAAGTTGATGCTGCAGATCAGCTTATTGCCAGTGATTCAGATGCTGTTGCCGATATGTTGGGCATTGCGACTGATAATACAATGCAAGTCAGTACTGCAGGTATTACCTTAATCTGTAGCTTTGAAGGCTTACGTCTGAATGCTTACGATGATGGTGTGGGTGTTTGGACCATCGGGTATGGAACTACCATTTATCCCAATGGCATCAAAGTCAAACGTGGTGATACGTGCACAACTGAACAAGCCAAAGCATATATGGCACATGATTTAAAGAAATTTGAATCCGCTGTGAATACTGCAGTTGCTGTGCCGATTAATCAGAATCAATTCGATGCATTGGTCTCGCTGACTTACAACATCGGCATTAAGGCCTTTAAAAATTCTACGTTGCTTAAAAAATTGAATGTCGGTGATGTTCGTGGTGCGGCTACTCAGTTTGATGTGTGGAACAAGGAT
This sequence comes from uncultured Acinetobacter sp., assembly GCA_964293455.1. GTDB lineage: Bacteria > Pseudomonadota > Gammaproteobacteria > Pseudomonadales > Moraxellaceae > Acinetobacter. The sequence continues at coordinate 19,181 of CAXYZD010000020.1, forward strand.
GGTGGCAAGGTGGTGCAGGGGCTTGTGAATAGACGCGCTAAAGAGAAAGCTCTATTCCTAAGCTAAGCCTCTTAAATGGAGTTATTTTTAAAATAACTTTTGTGCAAAAAAAATAGTAGCAAGCCCAATACTTGCTACTACAAAATTTAAGTTTTTAAGGAGTGATTCGGGCAAATTCAGAATAGCGATAAGATGTTTAATATTTATGGCTAATCTACAGAATTATTTTTAAAATTTTATAACCATTTTGATTGAAAAATAGACACCATGCTCCCGAGAATAATTTTGGAATAAAAAACTATCAAAAAATCTACAATTATTATTGTGATGACAATATGGTAAAAACAAGTCAAAAACGTGCGTATCATGTATGTAAAATCGGTTTTTACTAAAGATTTTAAATTTTTGTTACAGCTTGAATCACTTCAACTTAGTCGAAAAAACCATACAAAAACTTTAACTCACCAGCTCACTCAAAACCATGTAATTATTTTTTAGTTAGATACTTAAGTAAATGAAATACTATCCAATAAATTAAAACAGGAATACCAATAAGAATTAGAGTGGAGAATAAATATGATAACCACACCGGCACTCCGAATCCAAAAGCAAAAGCAAACACTAAATTATTTAGAGCCTCAATTGGATTAAGGTGAATTAATCTAAATTCACCATCACTACCTGAAAAAAAATAGCAAAATGATAAAAAAATAAAAACTGCAAATATACCGCTAATAGATTGATGTAGCTTCATAGGGTTCTCAAATTGATTATTTAGTGGTAGAGCCATGTTTTCATAATTGAGTTGATCGAATTAAGTGATTTTTACTTTATTCAAATTTAGTTTAAATAAAGAAATCTGAGTGTGGTGCAACAAATCTGCAACATTTAAATATAAGTTATTGATTTATTAGAATAAGAAACGCACCAAAAGGTGCGTTTTATGTGCTTTAATTCGACCGAATAAAAATTTAGTCGTCTAATTGAGCCATGACTTCTTCTGTGAACTCAACGTTGGTATACACGTTTTGTACATCATCAAGATCTTCAAACATATCAATCATTTTGATGATTTTTTTCGCTTGATCAACATCAGAAATCAACGCTTTAGTTGAAGGGTTCATGGTCACTTCAGCATTATCAGATTTTAAACCCGCAGCAGTTAAAGCATCTTGTACATTACCAAACGATTCAGGTGTAGTAATGACTAAGATTTCACCTTCAGTCACTTCAATATCTTCGGCACCCGCTTCTAAAGCGACGTCCATGATTTTATCTTCTAAAGACACATCTTCAAAAGTAATTTCACCACGTTTGGTAAACATATACGCGACAGAACCTGCTGTACCCAAGTTACCATCTGTTTTAGAAAAACAGTGACGAACGTCAGGAACAGTACGATTTAAGTTATCAGTCATGGTTTCAATGATCACCGCAACACCACCAGTACCATAACCTTCGTAGGTAACTTCTTTTAAATCTACATTGTCTTCGCCACCCACACCACGTGCAGTAGCACGGTTAATGGTGTCACGTGTCATATTTGCAACCAATGCTTTTTCGACAACTGCACGTAAACGTGGATTCGATGCGACATCACCACCGCCTAAGCGAGCAGCAGTTACAATCTCACGAATAAACTTTGTAAATACTTTTGCGCGGCTCGCATCTTGTTTTGCTTTACGATGCTTTGTGTTTGCCCACTTGGAATGACCCGCCATGCGAAATATGCTCCTTGTAGATTGGCTTTATGCCATATCAAATTGATGCAATTCTACCATAAGCACTTTTTTCAGAGAAAGTGCTTATTTTTTGGAAATGCATCAGATTAATGATTTTTTGCTTCAGGAATCGCAATATCTAGACCTGTATGCTCTTTATATAGGCGTTTGATCTCAGCAAGGTCTTGATCTAAATCGGATGGATAGATTTTTCCGAAAATCCCGCCTTGTTTAGTCTTCGAATTAGCATACATCAGCACAATGGGTACACCCGCGGCTTTTGCAATATGCCAAAAACCTGTACGAATTGGTTTACGTGCTTGTCCACGTTCAGCACGTGTTGCTTCAGGGGCAATGACCAAGTTAAATTTCTCATTGGCTTCAAAATGTTCAACCATCTGAGAAACAATATCTTTATTAGATTTACGGTCAACAGGAATACCACCGAGTTTATTTAAAATCGGTTTCATCGGACCTTTGAACAATTCTTTTTTAATTAAAATATGAATTTTTAAATCAAAAATTTGAAAAATAGCCAATGATAAAACAGCATCCATCATGGAAGTGTGTTCAAATCCAATAATCACTTGTTTCTTTTCCAGAACATTGGGTTCAACTTGATACGTCCATCCTGCAAGTTTAAAGGTGAGTTCACCCAATATTTTTTTCATTTATTCGCCTATACAATTGTATAATAATCAATAGGGTGCATTTTGCGACGATTATATAAAAAAAACAATATCGATATTGTCAGAACTTTGTGATTGTATGTCACTTGATCTATAAGCAAGAAAAAACCTGAATGCATATCCACTCAGGTTTTGATTCGTATTTGAAGTACATCAAACGGAAATTATCGACAGATAAAATCTCTACATAAGCAAATGCCTAATTTTGCAAGTGTGCTCTTAATATACGGCGTAATTCTAAAATGGCTTCAGGTGTTTCATGAATTGAATGCCCACCTTTAATTACGGTTTCAGATACAGCACCATCTAAATGTGAACTGTTATAAGGCACAATACCATCTGAGCGTTTTGGACCATCTGTATATCGGGTTTTATTACCAATAATTGAGTGAAAGGGCACACTTGGCATTGGCATAATATGGGTTGTCAGCATCATAAAACGTGATTTTTCACTTAAATCATCAGGACCTGAACGAATTAAACCAGCTGAACTATTCTGATGCGGAATTTTCAAATCAACATTATTTAAAAAAGTCAGCGGTAAAACGACCAATTTTTTTGCCATATTGGTAAACCAGCGATCTGCATATTCAGTGCCGTGATGTGGTGCTGAAATAAAAATGGCTTCACTGATTGGTTTTAAAGGTTTGAAAATAAACCGCTCCCGAATGATCGGATTGCGTTGTAATTGAATACTTTGTTCATAATTCATCAGGGGAATAGCTTGTGCTGAAATATCTGCATCGCTGACCAAAAGTCGGCTGATAATACCGCCCATACTGTGACCAATCAGTACTGCATCTTTTGCCGATGCTGTATTGGGTGTCACTTGTGCAAAGGCTTGATTGAGTAATGTATAAATTTGAAAGCGACTTTCAATAATGGGCATATTTGTTGAATAAAACACTTGCCATACTTGATAATTGTCACGTAATTTTTGATCACCCATAATATTATTAGTGAGCGATACCCATGTTTCAGGACTGCTTGCAAGACCATGAATCATCACAATAATTTTTTTATTGGGTTGGTAGGGTTCAATCATAAAAAGATGTGGCATACGTAAATTTTCTTCACGATTGAGCAATGACCAATAGCCAGATTGACCAAGCTTATTTTCAGCAAGCCATAAACCATAAGGTACTGAATAGTTTGATGTGAGGGTATAGGTTTTATTGTTTAATTCAGCATTTTTATATTGATATGGGTCATACAGTTGCACAGACATCGGCATCTTTTGATCGAGAATTTCATCAATAGAACCATTTGGCTGTGCGGGTGATACGATTGCGCTTACAGATAAGTATCGAGCAGGTTGAATGTTTGGGTTTTTCTGATTTTTATAAAAATTTTCTGGATCGAGAAGAAAAGGCTGATTGCTTGTTTGTTTATCTTGTTTTTTAACCAAAACAAATTCAGAGCCTAAACCTTCTTGACGGTTAATGGTGTCTAAACCTGAAAAATGTAAGTTATAACTTGACTGTAATTTATCAATGTCTGCATGTTGTAAGTCAGGATAGTTTTTAAAATCAAACTGATATTGTATTTGACCGAAATTTAATTTTTCAGGAAACTGTGTGAATGCAAAACGAGTATAAGATGTTGTAATGAGGCGAGAGAGGGTAACATTATAAAAAGTACGTACTTGACCTTGACGCAGATCGAATAGGCGAGATTCAGGCGGTTGTTGAGTTTTAAATAAATAAACATAGCTATAGCGTAAACTATGATCAAAATCAGACATTTGTTGTTCTAAACACTGATTTGAAGGTGTAGCTGTGGTGAGTTGAAGGTGTTGTGTTAAATCCTTTTTACATTCCGATTTTTTATCTGCTTGAAATGCACGAGCAAGATAGAGTTCACTTGCAGTAGAAAACACTTGCTCAGGATCAAGCGTTTCATTGCTACGCATTTTTGCAATACAATTTTCAAGATGACTGAGACAAGATTTATCGGTTTCATTGACAAGTTTAAGTAAATCTTGACTTGCTAAACTGAGTTTGTGATTGGTTAAAATATGATTGGTTTTATTTGTTAATGATGAACTTAACCGATCGGGTTGTAGTTTTATCAGTTGACAGCCTGACAATCCCGTCAGGACAATGATGCCTGCTAAACTGAGTTTTAGCGGTATGAAGCGTTGATTTTTCATCGAGGCATAAAATATGAGTTAAACATTGTTCAATTGTAATTGATTCTAGATTTTTACTAAATAAGATCTGATTGTTCAATTAAATCGTTTTGCATCCTTAGTTATATTTCAGGATACAAATGAGTTTCTATATGAGGTTATTTTATCAATTTAAAAATGCATAATTCTTTTTTATAATTATGGGTTTAAGAATCATATGATATGAGTGCATATAATGAGGTAATTTGGTGGGCCCAGACAGACTTGAACTGTCGACCAACGGATTATGAGCGGAGACAAGTTTTAATTATTTTACTATATAAAACAATACTTTGTATTTATTTCGGATGATCGAAACGAATAGAATCAACGAGACCGCGGATAAATTTGGAAGTGTAAGAAATTTAAGGGTTTTGACTTTTCTGAGGTAAAGATGAGCCAAATATGAGTTTCGTTAGGTATAAGAATAATAAGCTGTTTTTTGTGTGAAAAACTCACGAAAATCGCAAAAAGACCGCGGTCTACTGTTGTCCCGCAAAGATAGACCGCAGAAATGAAAAGATTTTTTTATAAACCGCAAAGACCATGCTTGTTTTGTAGACAAAATATTGGACCACAAACTTTCTTAGCCTCCAGATAAATGTATATACTAAAGGGAGTTAAATCAATGTTGTATTAGGTATTTTAACATTATGCTTAAAAAAATTATTCATGTAGTAGCTGCTGCAATGTATAACGAAAAAGAAGAAGTTTTTTGTGCTTTAAGGTCTCAAAAAATGAGTTTACCGGGTTTATGGGAATTTCCAGGTGGAAAAATTGAGCTTAATGAAACATCTGAGGAGGCTCTTGTACGAGAAATTCAAGAAGAGCTGGGATGTGAGATTTTAGTTCAAACACATATTCATACTCACTTGCATGAATATGAGAATATAAAAGTGAATTTAAGTGTTTATAAAGCGTTCATTCAAAGTGGAACTATTCAGTTACATGAACATGAAAAAGGAATATGGCTTCCTGTTTCTGAGTTATTAAATTTAAATTGGGCTCCTGCAGATATCCCTGCAATTAAAAAGATCTTGAATGAAGAGAGTAAAGATGCGTAATAATATTGATCCAGCGATTCAACATAGTTTTTTGGATCATGAAGTACTCTCACCAGATAATTTCAAAGCAAAAATATTTACAAATCAAAATTATGATGAGCAATTATTACAAGGCATTATTGATAGACTGAACCATGTAAAATCATTTGATATAGCAGTAGCTTTTGTAACTAAATCAGGTTTGTCTCTTCTTAAAACAACCCTATCAGATCTGGCTCTTAAAGGTATTACAGGCCGACTTTTAACATCCGATTATTTAACTTTTAATCAACCTGATACTTTTAAAGAATTACTAAAAATTCCTAATGTAGAAGTAAGAATTTCCACAAAACAAGGATTTCATGCTAAAGGTTACTTTTTTCACTATGAGAACTATTCAACCACAATTATTGGTAGTTCAAACTTAACAGCATATGCGCTAAAGATAAATTATGAGTGGAATTTAGCTATTACAAGCTATCAAGATGGTGCTATCTATAAAAAATTACGAAATACATTTGAAAATGAATGGGAGTCTAGTAAACCATTAGACTGGAGTTTCATTAATGCGTATGCGATCAGGTTTGAAAAAAATTACAAATTACGTCAGCCATCTAGCTCAATATTTGAAGGAATTAGCACAGATATTATTGCGCCTAACAAAATGCAACAAGAAGCTTTATCAAACCTAAAAGTTTTAAGAGAAAAAGGAGAAAAAAAGTCACTTATCATTTCAGCTACGGGAAGTGGTAAAACATATTTATCAGCTTTTGAAACCCAAAATGCTAACCCAAAAAAAATGTTATTTTTAGCACATAGGGAGCAAATTTTATTAAAAGCTTCAGAGAGCTTTAATAGAATTATTCCTGCTTCATCAACGATTAAATATGGTATTTTTTCTGGTAATCAGAAAAATTTAGATGCTAATTATCTTTTTGCAACGATACAAACTTTGTCACAAAAAGAACATTTAGATAAATTTTCAGCTAATGACTTTGATTATATTATTATTGATGAAGTACATAGAGCAGGTTCTACTTCATATCAAAAAATTTTAGATTATTTTAAACCTAAATTTTTACTTGGGATGACAGCCACACCGGAAAGAACAGATGGATTTAATATCTTTGAAATGTTTGATTATAATGTTGCATATGAAATTCGTTTAAAAGATGCATTGGAGATGGATTTAGTTGCTCCATTTCATTATTTTGGCGTAACGGATTATGAAATTAATGGCGAGATGGTTGATGACTTATCAGATCTTCAGTATTTAACAAGCTCTGCTCGAGTCGACTTTCTAATTGAAAAAATAGAATATTATGGATATTCAGGTGAATCGCCTAAAGGGCTAATATTTTGTCGATCATTAGATGAAGCCAAAAAGCTTTCAAATGAGTTTAATCATAGAAATTATAAAACTGTGGCATTATCTGGGACTGACTCTCAGGAGCATAGAGAAAATACTATTAAACAGTTAGAGCTTGGAGAAATTCAATATATTTTTGTTGTAGATATATTTAATGAAGGTATTGATATTCAATGTTTAAATCAAATCATTATGATGAGGCAAACAAAATCAAGCATTGTATTTATTCAACAACTAGGTAGAGGGTTACGTAAGTTTCCAACAAAAAAATACTTGGTTGTTATTGATTTTATTGGTAATTATCAAAAAAATTATTTGATCCCCGTTGCTTTAATGGGAGATAACTCTTTGAATAAAGAGACAGTAAGACGTGCTGCTATTGATCCAGGTAATATCTACGGTGTAAGTAATATTAGTTTTGAGAAAATAGCACAAGAGCGAGTACTTCAAGCTATTTCGACAGCTAAACTGGATGGTATTCGATCTATTAGAAAAGCTTATATTGATCTAAAGAATCGCATAGGTCGCATTCCTTTATTATTAGATTTTATTACTAATAATAGTATAGATCCTAGTGTTATAGCTGGCTCATATAAAACATATGATGATTTTATAGCTGCAATGGAAGGGCAGCCTGCAAAAACTTTTGGGTTGTATAAAGATGCTGTCTTACAGTTTTTAATGAAAGAGCTATTAAATGGTAAGCGATTACATGAAGTCCTATTATTAGAGGCTTTGTGTACCCGAGACACACTTTTACAAATTGATTATTTAACGATTCTAGATAATCACTTGGTTTCTTATACAGAAGAAACGATGACTTCCGTTAAACGAATATTAAACTATGAATTTTGGGGAACTATTGAACGAAAAAGATATGGTGAGGTTGATATACGCTGAATTATCAGGAGACTTTCCCTTGGGAGATTCTAGGCAGCCAACTTATAAAAGTCTTCGGCCATTTGATTTGGTGTCTTAAAACCCAAACCCTTTTGAATTCTTCGATGATTATAAAATAATTCAATGTATTTTATAATATCTGCTTTGGCTTCTTCTCTGGTTTGATAGTTGTAATGA
>CAXYZD010000021.1:0-26467 GCA_964293455.1 uncultured Acinetobacter sp.
AGGCAGATGCCTGATAGGATAAGAGTTCTGTGAAATTTGTCGTGTACAGAGAATTTTTGCATACGTTCCCGCAGCAAAGGTAAATGACGTCGACTAACTGCCAATTTTTCATTTAACTCACGGCAACGTACTTGATATTGCCCTGCTGCAACCAATTCCAATCCATCTAAAAAGTTTAATGAAATAAGTGCATTGCGGTGAATACGAATAAATTTATCGGCAAATTCTGTTTCTAGGTCTTTCAGTGTTTCATCAATCAAAACACTGCCATGACGATGACGTACCGTGACATATTTTTGATCTGCAAGAAAATAATAGACATCTTCTAATGGAATCAATTCTAGTCCACGATACGTTTTTGCAGCAATTTGCTGGCGTTGGTTTTTTTCTTCCATGAGTTCTTTTTTTTCTATATGAGACACTTGTGCCTGGGTGAGTTGAGTAATGCTTTCTAAAACATTTTGTAATTCTGATTTTGCAATGGGTTTCAGCAAATATCCTTTTGCCTGTGAACGAATCGCCTGTAATGCATGTTCATCGTATGCGGTACAAAAAATAATTGCAGGCATCGGATTATATTGACTTAAATGCTGTGCGCAGGTCAAACCGTCCATCTCTGGCATCTGAATATCAAGCAAAATAACATCTGGCTCAAATTGTTGAACCATCTGTAATGCTTCCTGACCATGTTGTGCCGTTGCAACAACATCATGACCCAATTGGGTCACCAATCGAGATAAGCGTTCTACAGCAAGTGGCTCATCATCACAAATTAGGATGTCCATTCTTCCTCCTCACCTCAATTAACGATGATTTTTTTAATGTGTTAATTTCCCAAATTCTTTTATTTATAGTGGTATTGAACCACAGTGGTAAACATATCTTGGCTACTGACCTGCCTAAATTGCACAGACTGACCAAAATGTGCCTTCAACCGCTGTTTGACATTTTCCAATGCAATACCATGTCCTTCTCTTAAACTTATTCTATCTTGTATAAATGGGTTAGTAATGACTATAGTGACTTGATTTTGCAATATTTCGACCAATATCCCAACCCTACCACAGCTTAATTTTTTTTCAACACCGTGAAAAATACTATTTTCCACTAAAGGTTGTAAAGTAAGCAAAGGAATTTGCACATTTACCAATAACTCAGGTTGTGCAATATTCCACTCAACGCTTAAACGATCGCCTAAACGAATCTGCTCAATGGCTAAATAATGCCGACATAACTCTATTTCTTCCTTTAAGCTCACAAGCTTCAACTCTTGTAAGCTCGCACGAAATAACCGAGATAAATCAATCAGCATTTCTTCGGCTTTATCGGGATCAATGCTAATTAAACTCACCACACTATTTAAGCTATTAAACAAAAAATGCGGATGAATCCTTGCTTGCATGGCTTGAATACGCGCATTAAGCTCACTGGTTCGTTGCAAAATCCATTGTTCACGCAAATATAAATAGCGTAAACAAAATGCGCCGAGTAACACACCATAACTCAAATGCAAAGTTAAATGCTGTCCAAGCACATTCCAAGACATGCCTTTTAAAGAGAGATTTACACCCCAATAATGACATAAATTTAAAGTCATAGTTGTCAGTAACACAATTATTTGTAAGAGAAAAAAACTACCCACATAGTTCAGTGCAGTACTGAGCTTTTGTAAGGTATTTTGAAAAAAATCGACCAATGCCGCAAACGCCAACAAAATCCAATTGATGTACAATACATAAGCAAGCACATGCGTCGCCTGTAAATTTGACCATGACTGCGCCTCAGCAAGTGCAATCAACAATGCCAAGACGTTACTGGTCATAAATAGTTCGATAAGATATTGCCAATGCCCAATTTTGGAAAAAAAATAGGACTGATGAAATGTAGTCTGTCCATTTCTTATAGATTCCTGTTGCAGTTTTTTAGCATGCTCGTCTGAATTTGCTATACTGCTCACAGTTCTACCGCTTTTTATCTTATTGAGCCGACATGACCACATCTTCTAATTCCTCTAATCCGTCACAAGCCCAAACTTCAGGCATGTGGGGCGGTCGTTTCTCCGAAGCTACGGATGCCTTTGTTGCTGAATTTACAGCATCTGTGCAATTTGACCAACGCTTTTATAAACAAGATATTGCAGGCTCTATTGCACATGCAACCATGCTTGCAAAAGTTGGCGTACTGACCAACCAAGAACGTGATGACATCATCAATGGTTTAAACACCATCAAAGCTGAAATTGAAGCTGGCAACTTTGAATGGCGCATCGACCTTGAAGATGTGCATATGAATATCGAGTCGCGCTTGACTCAACGTATTGGTATTACAGGTAAAAAACTGCATACTGGTCGTAGCCGTAATGACCAAGTTGCAACTGATATTCGTCTTTATGTACGTGACGAAATTGATGCAATTTTGCAATTACTCGAAAAATTACAAAAAGGTATTTTGGGTCTCGCTGCGAACCACACCAATACCATTATGCCGGGCTTCACGCATTTACAAACGGCTCAACCGGTGACTTTTGGTCATCATTTGATGGCTTGGTTTGAAATGTTGGTGCGTGACTCTGAGCGTCTGATTGACTGCCGTAAACGTGTAAATCGCTTACCGCTAGGTTCTGCTGCGCTTGCAGGCACAACCTATCCAATCGAACGTGAATTTACTGCACAGCTTTTAGGTTTTGAAGCAGTGTGCGAAAATTCACTCGATGCAGTTTCTGACCGTGATTTTGCTATTGAATTTAATGCTGCAGCATCGCTGATTATGATGCATTTATCACGTATGTCTGAAGAAATGATTTTATGGACATCTGCACAATTCAAATTTGTGAATATTCCAGATCGTTTCTGTACAGGCTCTTCGATCATGCCACAAAAGAAAAATCCAGATGTTCCTGAGTTGATTCGTGGTAAGACAGGTCGTGTCTACGGTGACTTAATGAGTCTTTTAACACTCATGAAAGGTCAACCCTTGGCATACAATAAAGACAACCAAGAAGACAAAGAACCATTGTTCGATGCGATTGATACCGTTCGTGGTTCACTCATGGCATTTGCTGACATGATTCCTGCATTGGTGCCAAATATTGAGATCATGCGTGAAGCTGCCCTTCGTGGTTTCTCAACGGCAACTGACTTAGCTGATTACTTGGTTAAGAATGGTGTTGCGTTCCGTGATGCACATGAAATTGTCGGTAAAGCGGTTGCACTAGGTGTTGCTGAGTCTAAAGATTTGTCTGAGCTTACACTTGAGCAACTTCAACAGTTCTCTGACTTAATCCAAGCAGATGTATTTGAAAAAGCCCTCACACTTGAAGGATCTGTAAATGCACGTAATCACATTGGTGGTACTGCGCCTGCTCAAGTTGAAGCGGCAATTGCACGTGCTTATACACGCTTAGAAAAGCTTTACGCTTAATTTTAAATTAAATTTGGAGTATTGATATGTCTCGACAAGTTTTTTGCCGTAAATATCAGGCTGAAATGGAAGGTTTAGACTTTGCACCTTTTCCAGGTCCAAAGGGGCAAGAATTGTTTGATACCGTATCTAAACAAGCTTGGCAAGAATGGCTTAAACACCAAACCACGCTAATCAATGAAAAGCGTTTAAATGTGTTTGAAGCCGATGCAAAAAAGTTTCTTGAAGAACAACGTGAGAAGTTTTTGAGTAATGATGCATCTTTGGAAAAAGCTGAAGGTTTAAAACCTGAGTAATTTCACTTTAAAACTACTATTTTGAATTTAAAATCAAAAATGCTCCCAATTTGGGGGCATTTTTTATGGTATTGCGGTACTAATTGCATATTAGGGGCACTGATTTAATTTTTGAAATTTTGTTTTATCGGTTCATTTTTTAAATATAGGCAGCTATTTGTATCTAAAATAAGCTAAAAAAACACTACAGATGCAGAATATTACACAGCATCACAATAACAATGCTGAAATTTACATAAGCAAAGCCTATATTAAATACATCAGGAAGCAACTTGTAATATGATTAGTATAGTACAAAGCGTTTTATGAAATATGTTGATTTAGACATGTATACCTCATAACTGAGTTTCTCAGTTTTATTCCTAGATTTCCCCCAAAATCTAGGAATTTTTTTATCTGTCATTTTTGATACAAATAAAACAAAACCCACCGAAGTGGGTCACATTTATCTATTCAATACAGCTTATTTTTTTTGAACTTTTTCTTCAATTTCTTCAACACTTGTATGACGTACATCATAACCTTTAGCCAAATAAATCACTTGCTCAGAAATATTACGTGCGTGATCACCAATACGCTCTAAAGAACGTAGTACCCACATCACGTTTAATACACGACTAATATGACGTGGATCTTCAATCATATAGGTCATAAGTGTCCGTGTTGCAGACTGATATTCACGATCAATATCGGCATCGGCAAGTAATACTTTTAAGGCTTGATCAGCATCTGCACGTGCAAAAGCATCGAGTGCATCATGGATCATTACCCGTACCTGATTGCCAATATGACGGGTTTCCATATAACCACGAGGTGACTCACCCTCTTCACACAAGTTCTGTGCAATACGAGCAATTTTTGAGGCTTCATCACCAATACGTTCTAAATCTGTATTGGCTTTACTCATCGCAATTACCATACGCAAATCAATTGCGGCAGGATGACGGCGTGCCAAAATTAGGGTCAGTGCTTCATCAATTTCACGTTCATAACGATTGACCACATTGTCTTGAAACTGTACATCAATCGCCAAATTTGCATTGGTATCGAGTAAGGCATGAATTGCATTGGCGACCTGTTGTTCTACCAAGCCCCCCATGGTCATAAATTTAGTATTAACGTCTTGTAAATCTTCATTGAACTGAGATGAAATGTGATGGCTTAAAACAGGATTGCTGGGGCTCAAGATAGATTCTCCTGTGACAAAAATTGTGCAATGGTACAAATATTAGACGACATTTAAACACACCCTTTATGAAGCTTTAATGACAAAATACAGGATTTGTATTATTTCATCACTAACCACAGATTTAAGTCTTGTATCGCTTGATCATTTAACTGTCCGACACTCGCTTTAAGGCGTAAAACATTCATTACATAATCATACTGTGCATTGACATAGTCTTGCTTGGCTGAAAATGCATTGCGCTGTGCAAGTAAGACATCGACCATGTTTTTCAACCCTTCATCATATTGTGCTCGTGAAGCCTTGGATACGATTTCTGCCGACTGCATTGCTGCTAAACGAGCTTGTAAGATGGATTGATCTGTATCGATCTGTAAATACTGTTTTTTCACATCAATCGATGCTTTACGAATAGCAGCATCCAATTCAGCATCGGCTTTTTTAACTTTCATGGCTGATTGTTGAATGGTCTTTTTGGTACGTCCACCATTAAATAAGTTTAAATTCATTTCCACGCCAATTTGATCAACTTGACCATTCCCACTAATCAAGGTTTCAGGCGATTGCTTGTTGATGCCATAACTTGCAACGGCTTCAATTTGTGGATAGTTAGCAGCCTGATCAATACGGCGCTGATCACTTGCATACTGCTGTGCCAACCGTGCTTTTTGAATATCTAAATTATGGCTTTGTGCAAGTAGCCGCCATTCATCAAGCGATGCAGGAATGGGTTTTTCATACTGAAAGTCATCACGTAATACAGCTAAATTTTCTTGGTATGCACCAATTAATTGCGTTAATTGTTCTTGTGCCAAGACCAATTGCACACTACTTGCAATCCGATTGGCTCGTGCATTTTGAAATTGTGCATTGGCTTCGCTAACATCGCTTTTTGCCACCAAACCTTCACGCAGTTTGGCATTCATCATTTGCAATTGTTCAGTCAATGCCTTTTCTTCTTGTACATGTGTCACCGTCAAAGCTTGTTGGCGCAGCACATTAAAATAAGCATCTGATACAGAAAGCAGATGTTGCTGACGCTGTAAATTCAGCGTGACTTCACTGAGTTGCACCGACGTTTTGACTTGTTTATAGCCTTGCCACGCATCCCAACGGAAAAGAGGTTGTCTTGCGGTCACAGTCAACTGACGTGTGGTTGATGTTTCTGTCATCAAATCGGTTGAAGTAATTGCCCCACCCAATGATCCGATAGACGCTTGATCAATATCTTGATGTTTACGGGTAATATTGCCTGACAAAGTCACTGTCGGCATGAGGACACCCTGCGCAATTCCCAAATTCATTTGATCTGCTTGATACTGATACTGATGCGCTTGCCACTCAGGATCACTGTCCTGCGCACGTTGTACTGCCTGCATGAGATCAAGTGCATGACTCAATGGGCTTAAAACGATCAAACTTAAAAAAAGGCTGGTTTTATTCATTTTTTATTACACAAATGCTTGGGCTTGGGACATATCCATACAATAGACATTTCAGTTTTTCACACAGTAACATAGAAATGCATGCAAAAAAGTTGCTCTCATTTACCTATCTCTGCAACAAAACTACAATTCATTTCATTTATTTAGCACAATTCAGGCAAAAATAGGCACATCAGGAATACGATTATTTTAAATAAATTCGATATTCACCTTTAAGTTTTTATTCTGCTTTTTAATGGTTCTATGATTTTCAGCCTTCATCTTTTACGTGTTTATCGTGTACTGATCTTAAGTTCGGTTGCGATGCTCTGTGCTTGTCAAAAACCACCACCTGAAATTGCACTCGAACATGAACATACCGTATCACAGACGAATACAGCTCCTGATCTGAATAAAATCTGTCAAGATTTAAAAATACAAATGCAAGAAATGAACGATCAACGTACCACTTTTGCATTGGAGCAAATCAACCAAGACATTCGCATGTGTTTACCCTTGATTAGCTTAAAAGAACAAAACGAATTATTGAAACTCTCTGACCAAATGTATGCACAATTTTTACATGTAGAACGAACGCCATTACAACAAACGGCTTTTAAACAATATGCTCAAAATGAATCACAATACCCAACCATTCAACAAAGTCTTTTTGAACAACTGCATGTGCGTGATCAATATCTAATTCGTCATAAAGGTCAGGCTTATATTGAACTGATGGATGCAGGGAAAAACCACCTATTTTATCGCAGAAATCCACAATATTTTGCCAAAGTCTTTGCGCCTGATTTGCCACAAGCTGAAGCCGTTTTCCTCACTGAAATGGCAAATCAAAATGAACGACCTTTAATTAAAAATGATCAACTGAGTATTTCACCCAGTGAAATTGTGCATCGGGCATTATTTTGGGAAGCGTATCTACAGAATTTCCCACAAAGCCCTTGGCATCGTGATGCTGAATATCTCTATCAAACCTATACCACGCTTTTATTTAAAGGTTTAGATGACCAACCTGTTTCCGTAGATTATGAAAACAAGTTAGATATTCAACCACAAACTTTGGTTGCCGTTGAACAACTTGCAGAGCAACAAGGACTGCTTGCAGAAAAAGCCCAACGTTTTTTAAAAATCATTGATACCAAGCCTAAACAAAATCATGCTAATTCTATTCAGGCACGCTCTGTATCTATGCGTAAAGCAGATCGACAAGTTAATCTGCAAGATCCGCTTATCGTCAATAATAGTGATCAACTAAATCAAATTTTAGAGTTACGTACAGTCAATTTAAAAACATTAAAAAAACGCGATTGTTTTAGTGATGCTTTGTGTCGTTAATGCAATGCACCCTCCGTGACTTATTTTTAAAATTAAATTTTAGTTTCCAAAGACAAAGTTTAGCCTCTACTTTTTCTGTAGGAACATGTTAGTATTTGAGCATCGCTTGACGGAGCGCGAGTTTTCCTCGCTGAGATCATCTAAAGAAGATGAGTACCGTTGAACCTGATCAGGTTAAGACCTGCGTAGGAATCAAGCCAATCTAAAAACTTAATGCTATGCATTTCACTATTTGCAGTAGAAATACGCTTTTTCCATGCACGCTAGGCTCAATCCCTCGCATCTCTGCATGGAACTCAAAGTAAAATAGTCGAAAGTCTGCTCGTTTTTGGTCGTGCTTGATTCGTTGATGTCATTCATAAGGATCATTGCAATGAACCAATTAACGAATCTATCTGTTCAAGACATTTCAGCTCAACATGAGCAAGATGCTAAAGATCTCACCCGTATTTTACCTGCCTCAAGCAAAGTCTATATTCAAGGCTCACGTCCTGATATTCGTGTGCCTATGCGTGAAATTGCCCTTACCGATACACCGACAGGCTTGGGCGGTGAGAAAAATGTACCGCTGATGGTGTATGACACTTCGGGTGTTTATACCGATCCGAGTATAGAAATTGATTTAAATCAAGGCTTACCCAATGTACGTGAATCTTGGATTGATGAACGTCAAGATACGGAACATTTAGAATCTTTAACCTCAGCCTTTGGGCAAGAACGCCTGAAAGATATTCGTACGGCAAATATCCGTTTTGCACACATTCAAAACCCACGCCGTGCAAAAAATGGGCGTAATGTCACGCAAATGTATTATGCCAAACAAGGCATTATTACTCCTGAAATGGAATACATCGCCATTCGTGAAAATCAGCGTCAGCATGAAGGTGCAGATATGCGCCAACATGCAGGACAAAATTTCGGTGCGCATAATCTCATGGAAATTACACCTGAATTTGTGCGTAAAGAAATTGCTGAAGGTCGTGCGATTATTCCTGCTAATATCAATCATCCCGAATGTGAACCGATGATTATCGGGCGTAACTTCTTAGTAAAAATTAATGCCAATATTGGTAACTCGGCACTCGGTTCAAGTATTGATGAAGAAGTTGCAAAAATGACGTGGGCGACCCGTTGGGGAGCAGACACCATCATGGATTTATCGACAGGGCAAAACATCCATGAAACTCGTGAATGGATTATCCGTAATTCTCCTGTCCCGATTGGTACTGTACCCATCTATCAAGCACTCGAAAAAGTGAACGGTGTTGCTGAAGATTTAACATGGGAAATCTTTAAAGACACACTCATTGAACAAGCGGAACAAGGTGTCGATTACTTTACCATTCATGCAGGCGTACTTTTACGCTATGTACCTTTAACCGCAAACCGTTTAACAGGTATTGTGTCTCGTGGTGGTTCAATTATGGCGCAGTGGTGTTTGGCACATCATGAGGAAAATTTCCTTTACACGCATTTCGATGAAATCTGTGAAATTATGCAAGCCTATGATATTTCATTTAGTCTAGGTGATGGCTTGCGTCCCGGTTGTATTCAAGATGCCAATGATGAAGCGCAATTTTCAGAATTACGTACATTAGGTGAATTGACCCATCGGGCATGGAAACATGATGTCCAAGTCATGATTGAAGGCCCTGGTCATGTACCGATGCATATGATTAAAGAAAATATGGATTTACAGCTTGAAGTCTGTCAGGAAGCACCGTTCTATACACTTGGTCCACTGACCACCGATATTGCACCCGGTTATGACCATATTACCTCTGCAATCGGTGCAGCGATGATTGGTTGGTATGGCACAGCCATGCTCTGTTATGTGACACCAAAGGAGCATTTGGGCTTACCGAACAAGAAAGATGTGAAAGATGGCATCATTACCTACAAAATTGCAGCTCATGCTGCTGACCTAGCTAAAGGTCATCCGGGTGCGCAAGCGCGTGACAATGCATTATCGAAAGCACGTTTTGAATTCCGCTGGGAAGATCAGTTCAATATTAGTCTAGACCCCGATACCGCACGCAGTATGCATGATGAAACCATGCCAAAAGAAGCGCATAAGTCTGCACACTTTTGTTCTATGTGTGGGCCAAAATTTTGCTCAATGAAAATCACTCAAAATGTGCGAGATTATGCGAAAAATTTAGATAATACAGCACAACAAACTAAGACAAAAACCGAAGTTGAAACAGGTCTCAAAACTATGAAAGCGGTTTATCACGAACAGGGGCAAAAGCTGTATCATAAAGTCTAAATTTTAAAAAAATGATTTGTCTTTGAACATTTCTCAGTTAGGATGAAGTGAATATGTTTCATCCTGACTCTCAAACATGGATATTACTCAGCAAGCGACTTATCAGCACACAGATGTTGAAATTCAATCTCGAGAATTTCTCTATCGAGGTTTTGTGCAGCTTGAAAAAGTCAGTTTACGGCATCGTTTGTTTAATCAAACCGATTACACACCTGCATTCCAACGTGAATTGATTCTGCGTCAAGAGGCAGCTGGCGTATTAATCTATAATGATTTACAACAAAAATTTGCACTTATTGAACAATTTCGTATTGGTGCAATGGACGATATCATCTCACCATGGCAACTTGAAATCATTGCAGGTGTACTCGATGGTGATGAAACACCTGAAAGTTGTATTCGCCGTGAAAGCCTAGAAGAATCGGGTTGTAAAATAGATCAATTACAAAAACTTTTTCGTTTTTACCCTTCTGCAGGCGCATGCAATGAAATTTTTCACTTGTATGTTGCAGAAGCTGAATTACCTGATCAGGGTGGCATTTTTGGCATGCCTGATGAGAGTGAAAATATAAAACTACATCTCATTCCTTATTCAGCAATCGATGATTTACTGCAAGGAAGTCGTTTATGTAATGCACCCGTCATTATGGCGATGCAATGGCTACAACAACATGTGGCAACATTAAAAAATGTCTAGGGGCAAGACATGGCTATACCATTACAACAAGATTTAAGTAATCACATAAACAATAACAAAGTGGTTATTCAGATTACAGATACACATCTAATGGAACATTATGATGATGCATTTATTCAGATTAATCCTGAACACAATTTTCATGCAGTCATTGAAGATTTGATAAAACGCTATCCAAAAATTGATGCGATTGTCCATACAGGAGATTTGGCGCAAGTTGCCTCCCCTGTGACCTATCAACGCTATGTAGCCTATATGGAAAAATTAGGCATTCCTTTTTTCCAAATTCCTGGCAACCATGACGATTTACGTTATTTTCCACTGCATGCCCCCGACCCTGAACCTACAGTCATTGAGTTAGGGCAATGGGCGATAATTTTGCTCAATAGTGCGGTTGCAGGAAAAACTGATGGCTGGATTCAGACAGAACAGCTTCAACATTTACATGTGCTATTACAAAAACATCAAGACAAAAACATCATTTTAGCCTGTCATCACCATCCATTTGAAATGAAATCATATTGGATTGATCAACATAAACTGAAAAATACAGTTGAATTTACCGATATTTTAAAACCGTTTGATCATATTAAAGCCGTTATTTGCGGGCATGTACATCAAGACTCTACGACCCTTTGGAATCAAATACAATTCATTTCAACGCCAGCAACTTGTATTCAATTCAAGCCTTTAAGCAATAATTTTGCTCTAGATCACATCGCACCAGGCTACCGTTGTTTACATTTAAAAGAAAATGGGCAACTTGAAACTGTGGTGCATCGACTTGAAAACTATAGCATTACAATAAATGAAGAAATTTCAGGTTATTAGCTTTTCATTTTGATGTTTTTCCATTAAGTTATTGCATCTGAAGGGGTATGCAAAAATCAGATCAAGAGATTGATGACTTTCATCTTTGCATAAAACTCTATATGATGATGCCCCCCGATGGCAACAATCTATCGGTTGCGATAATAATACTTGCAGATCACCATATTTTTTGCGTATAGATAATATGCATATGATGAGGAATGCCCTTTATGGCGAATGACAACCAAAATCAAACCCTGGATGATCAGGTTGATCTTGTAAATGAAAAATCTGTAAAACGTGTGCGTAAAGCTAAGCCTAAGGCGGCTGAAACAGGTACCACAGCAAGTCTGTTCGGTATTGAGCCTTATCAGCCGAAAAAAAATGAAGAATACATGTCTGAAGGTCAGCTTGAGCATTTCCGCAAGATTTTACTTGCATGGAAAGCGGAACTCATGTCTGAGGTTGATCGTACATTGAACACAATGCAGGACGAATCATCTTCGTTGCCGGACGTCAATGACCGTGCAACGCAAGAAGAAGAGTTTGCAATTGAACTGCGTACTCGTGACCGTGAACGTAAATTGATTCGTAAAATTGAGCAATCTATTGAAGCGATCAAAAATGACGATTACGGTTTCTGCGAAACATGTGGTATTGAAATCGGTCTACGTCGTTTAGAGGCTCGTCCTACTGCGACTTTGTGTATTGACTGCAAAACACTGGCTGAAATCAAAGAGAAGCAGAATAACGGTTAATGTTATTCAATCATCTAAGCCTAACCCATTTGTTAATAGCGAATGGGGTAGTCAGATGACGTTTGTACAGCAGCAAAATCATGTTGCACGCACTAAGGACTCATATTTAGGCAGGTTTGCGCCATCGCCTACGGGTCCTTTGCATTTTGGTTCACTCATTACTGCGGTTGCAAGTTATTGCGATGCAAAATCCCATCAGGGTCAGTGGTTTGTACGAATTGAAGATACCGATATTCCACGGATCTATCCCGGCAGTGAAACCCACATTTTACAGTGCTTAGATGCATTTGAATTTGAGCCTGATGCCGAAATCATTTTTCAAAAAGATCGTCTCGATATTTATGAGCATGTCATTGAACAATTGCATCAACAGCATTTAGTTTATGCTTGTCAATGTAAACGTAAGATGCTTGGTTCAAATCATATTTATATGGGAACGTGCCGAGATTTAGCCCTCCCCTTTCAAAATCAAGCCATTCGCCTGAAAGTCAGTAATCAAATCATCTGTTTTGACGACATATTACAGGGACAGCACTGCGCCAATCTACAAGATAACTTAGGTGACTTTGTACTTAAACGTAGAGATGGCATTATCAATTATCAACTTGCCGTTGTCGTTGATGATTTTTTACAAGGAATCACGCATGTGATTCGAGGTTCAGACCTACTCGATAATACTGAGAGGCAAATTTGGCTTGGCATGTGTTTAGGTTATCCAACCCCACAGTATATGCATCTGCCTTTGGCCATGAATGATCGAGGGGGCAAGCTTTCTAAACAAAACCATGCTGAGGCGCTCAATATACAATACGCACCTCAACTGCTTACACAGGCACTTTCTGCACTTGGTCAGCCTGCTGTAGATATCGATCAGCCCTATAAAATGCTCATTCAAGCCGTTTCACAATGGGATCGTGCGCTCATTCCTAAAGGTACTGAAATGAACGGTATTTACCAATAAAAAAGCCATTTGAAAACAAATGGCTTTTTTTAACTTAATTTTATGAATTACTCAAGACTAGAAGTTTGATTCTTCTCGTGCAGGGTTACTCTTTTGTGTGGTCGCATCAATTTTTAAAATCAAGCTAATCATTACCGCACACATAATTAGTGACGAACCACCATAACTAATGAAGGGTAAGGTCAAACCTTTGGTCGGCAACATGCCCATGTTCATACCAGCATTTACTAAAATCTGTAATAGAAAAATAATACTAATGCCATAAGCCAAATAACCTGCACGTAAGTAATTATTTTTCAATGCACGATGCCCAATACTGATACAACACACCAATAAAGTGAATGACAAAGCAAGTACTGTTGCGATACCAAAGAAGCCAAATTCTTCACCCAAAATGGCCAACATGAAATCGGTATGTGCTTCAGGTAAATACGACATTTTTTGAATACTATGCCCTAAACCAACACCAAACCATTCACCACGACCAAATGCCATTAAAGCATTGGATAGCTGATAACCTGCACCTAAAGGATCTGCCCATGGATTCGAAAATGACATCAAGCGCTCAAAACGATAAGGCTCAAAAATGATTAAGCCAACAAAGGCAATCAGAATTGCACCAAATGCAAAACTGAATTGAATCATCGGTGCACCAGCAAGGAAGAATACACCTAGCATTGAGGCCACAATTACCACTGTCGCGCCTAGATCAGGCTCAAGAATGATTAACCCAACGGTGAGAACCATCACTAGCGCCAATCGTGCAAGTCCTTTAATATTATTACGAACCTCTTCAGAACGGCGCACTACATAGTCTGCGGTAAAAATGGTCATGACCACTTTTGCAACTTCCGTTGCTTGTAAAGTAAACCCACCAATACGAATCCAACGCGTTGAGCCATTTACCTCTGTTCCTGCAACTAAAACAATGCCCAGTAAAAGAATCGTTCCTATCCACAGCAAAAAAGTATTTTTAAACCAATGTTCTAATGCCACTCTATACGTAATGAACGCAGCAACCGCAGCAACACCAATCGAAATCGCATGACGAATCACATAATGAAAAGGCGCTTCATGTGAACGCTCAGCATAGGGCATCGATGCCGATGCGACCATGACGGTACCAATACACAGCAATGCAAGTACGCAAAAAATTAGAGTATTTCTAACGGTAATTTCAGCGGGTATTTTCGGTGTAATCCGTTCATAAAGCTGATGCATTTTACTTATGGTTGTCTGAGCTAACCCAGCCATATTCTCTTCCTTATGATTTTTATTGATTGAGCGCATTCACATATTCAACAAAATGCTGACCACGTTGTGGATAGCCTGTGAACATATCAAAACTTGCACATGCTGGTGATAATAGCACTACGTCATTTGCCTGCGTATTTTGCTGACTTAAAGCCACAGCTTCTTGTAAAGATTCTGCATGCAAGAGTGTCGTTGTCCCCTCAATTGCTTTTTCAATTGTTGGACAATCTTCACCAATTAATACGGCAACTTTGACATATTTTTGTAATGAATCACGCAATGCTGTGAAATCTTGCCCTTTGCCTTGACCACCTAAAATAATCGCAACCTTACCGCCTTTCGCCTCAATGGCAGCACCTAGACCATCAATAGCAGCAAGCGTTGCACCAATGTTTGTCCCTTTAGAGTCGTTATAATAACGAACATCATCGAGCTCACGGACAAACTCACAGCGATGCTCAAGCCCTTTAAATGTTTTTAATGTTTCTAGCATGACATCTCTAGGCAAGTTAATTGCTTCGCCGAGTGCTAAACATGCCAAAGCATTGGCAACATTATGCGTACCTTGAATGTACATCTCTGCACTATTCAATAAGCGTTCACGACCTCGTGCAAGCCAAATAGAGCCATTATCTTCACGAAGAATGCCATATTGATTCAAATCAGGTGCGTTTAAACCAAAACTTTGCATCGGTGTAACATCAGGAACGAGCGGACGAGTCAGTGAATCATCACGGTTAAACACCACTTTTTTCACACCTTGGAAAATACGATGTTTTGCTGTGTGATACGCAAACATATCGCCGTGACGGTCTAAATGATCTTCACTGATATTCAACACCACAGCAACTTCTGCATTTAAGTTCGATGTAGTTTCAAGCTGAAAACTCGATAATTCTAAAATATATAAATCAGGATCATCTTTGGTTAAATCCAAAGCTGGGCGTCCCAAATTACCGCCAACAGCGACTTTGATACCAGCATTCTGTGCCATCAAACCAATCAATGTCGTTACGGTACTTTTTGCATTTGAACCCGTAATTGCCATAATTGGCTTTTCAGTTGCACGGCGTAAAATTTGAATTTCACTGATCACAGGAATGCCTTGGGCAATCGCCGCCTGAATTTCAGGAAGTTTTGGATCAAGTCCCGGACTAATCACAATTTCTTCGGCTTGTAATAAAAGCTCTTGATCCAACTGTCCAAAACTGGTTTGTACTTCTGTTGGAATTTGATCATGTCCCGGTGGTACTGCACGTGAGTCCGTCACAGCAACGCGATAGCCTTTTTCATGCAAAAAATTTACTGCCGAAACGCCTGAAATTCCAAGCCCAGCCACAACCTTTAAACCACCACGTTGTATCAACATTTTTGCTCACCAGCATTCAAATTTTAAAACTTGCAAAATGTTAGCACTTTGGCGATTTGATTGCCTTTTCTGTTTTCACTTTCTTACTCATTTTTTGTGTCAGTGCGTAAATATTCTGTCATCTTGATTTGAGATCATGTTTTAAAAATGAATCGCCTATAGTCACGCACGACCACGCAATTATGACTCAGGCATAAAAAAAGCCACCCTCTTTTGAGAATGGCTTGATTGATCAATTTAAATTGATTTGCACACTATTTCCATTTAACCGCTTGTACTTCAATTTTTTTAGATGGTGCTGAATTGGTTGAACATCCACAACCGCCGCCACAACCTGCGACCATTGCAGGCTGTAACCATTTCCCGAGTTTCGTCCAACCCTGTGCCTGACAAAGTTGCGAGAGTTTCATAAAAACCGTATATGCCGATTTTGGAAAAACCTTCTTAAAAACGAAGATCGCACTCCAAATCACCAATGCTGTAATAATCAATAATTCAATCATTTCAAACTCCTTCGCTACGTCTTAAGACCATTAGCCAAAATAGTGTGTCGCAATTTGATAGGTCAAAAATGCCATCAAATATGCAAGACCAAATAGATACGCTGTCATCACTGCAACAGTTTTCCATGAGCCTGTTTCACGTTTCACCGTTGCCAAAGTTGCTAAGCAGTGGGGCGCATAAACAAACCAAACCAAAAGCGATAAACCTGTCGCAAGCGACCAACTCAAATCACCCTGACTGATTAATTGTGATAAACCTTGTGAAACGGCATCTTCATCTGTCGAAGACAAGGCATACACCACACCGAGTGAGGCAACAAGAACTTCACGAGCAGCCATAGCCGGAATTAAAGCAATACAAATCTGCCAGTTAAAACCAAGTGGTGCAAAAATTGGTTGCATGAGATGACCCAACATCCCTGCAAATGAATAATCAATTGCAGGTAATGTGCCACCTACAGGCGGTTGTGGGAATGTACACAAGAACCAAAGCAAAATAGACAACGCAAAGATGATACCACCGACACGTTTTAAGAAAATTTTGGCACGATCAAGTAGACCAATCCAAATACTTTTCACATCGGGAATACGGTAACTTGGCAATTCCATAAGTAAGGCATGTTGCGATTTGTCCTTTTGGAAAAATTTCAACACTGTTGCAACAATCAATGCACTGACAATGCCTGACATATACAAAGCAAAAAGCACTAAACCTTGTAGATTAAACATGCCCCAAACGGTGGTACTCGGAATGAATGCAGCAATCAGTAAGGCGTATACAGGTAAACGCGCTGAACAGGTCATCAACGGTGCAACAAAAATCGTGGTTAAACGATCTCGTGGATCACTAATGCTCCGTGTCGCCATAATACCGGGAACGGCACAAGCAAAACTTGACAGTAATGGAATGAATGCTCGACCACTTAGACCCGCTTTAAACATCAATTTATCAAGTAAGAATGCCGCACGTGGTAAATAACCCGATTCTTCCAAAACCAAAATAAAGAAAAATAGAATTAAAATTTGCGGTAAGAAGACAACGACGCCCCCTGCACCGGCAATCACGCCATCGACCACCAAACTATTGAGTAAGGGATGCGAAATAAATGAACCTACAAATCCGCCTAACCATCCAAACAAATCTTCAATAAGCGTCATCACTGGTGCCGCCCAAGCAAATACTGCTTGGAAAACTACAAACATCATGATGGCAAGGCTAAGTAAACCCAAAACTGGATGTAAGAAAATTTTATCGAGAAAATCTGTACGCTTATCTTCTTCATCAACAGAATGAACTACATCTTTTAAGATTTGTTCAACTTTTTCATGATTTGTTCCTGACAGATGAACGTCGCTCAATTCGGTATCGGATATCCGAAATTTCTTTTGATCCAATGCATTCATCAGGTTTTCAATACCTGCATTACGCACTGCAACCGTTTCAATGACTGGCACACCTAAACGCTGTGAAAGTTTTTGAGTATTGATTTGCATCCCACGGCGGCGTGCTTCATCCATCATGTTAAGCACAAGTAAAATCGGTTTACCTTGTGCAATCACTTCGAGGACTAAACCTAAATGTAATTTTAAATTGGTTGCATCGACAATACACAAGATCGCATCTTGTTCTTGTTCTTCTACAATTTTACCCATGACCACATCACGGGTAATTTCTTCATCTGGACTGGTGGCATTAAGACTGTATGTGCCCGGTAAATCCAAGACACGTACACCGCGCCCTGAAGGCAATGTAAATGTCCCGACTTTACGTTCAACCGTTACGCCTGCATAGTTGGCAACTTTTTGACGTGTCCCTGTCAAATGGTTGAATAATGATGTTTTACCGCAGTTCGGATTTCCTACCAAAGCAATACGTAAAGCTTCGCTCATGCAGGTGCTCCCGTTGATGCATCTGTAATTTCAATTTTTTCCGCCTCAACTTTACGTAAAGCAAAACGTGTAAAACCCACCTGAATTAAAATTGGGTCACCACCAAAAATACCTTTAGTAATGACTTGCACTCGTGTACCCGGCACAAAACCCAATGTTTCCAAACGACTTGCGACCATATCGGGGAGTTTCGTTTCTATATTTTCGACTCGAGCGACCTTGGTAATCACAGCCGATTGCTTCACCTTTAACTCTGACAAACGCACGGTAAATAACCCTAAAATCAATGTATACCTACCGTTTAGTATACATACAAATGAGAATAATTACCAAATCATGTTTAATAATGATTCTCACTTACCCTCCCATTCGACAATTCATCCATTTTGCTCTACATTGCCATAAAAGGATTGTTTTTCTGATTATGCTGAATAAAAAACCTCGTATCCCAACTGCTGTACAAATCCCTGTTAATTATCATTTTTTACAGGGTTTTCGTGATGATTTAATTGCTCAATCCGTCAGCCCACACACCCGAAATGCATATTTATCCGATCTCATTGGCTGTGCGGAGCTATCCTCCCAAACCATGCCCGATTGGAGTCATGATGATATTTCTGATGTATTGATTGCGTTAACCAAGCAAGGAAAAAGCCCTCGCTCCATTGCACGAGCAATGTCAGCATTACGTTCATTTTTTAAATTTTTACGTGAACAACATTTTCGCTCAGACAATCCGCTCATCGCACACAAAACGCCAAAAATAGGTCGTTCACTTCCAAAAGATTTATCAGAACAAGATGTAGATGCGCTCATTCAAGCCCCCGATTTAAATACAGCACTTGGACTACGTGACCGTGCCATGCTCGAAGTTTTGTATGCCTGTGGTTTACGAGTCACGGAACTACTCAATTTACGTTTAGAACTGATTAACCTCAAACAAGGCTATTTACGCATTGTCGGTAAAGGCAATAAAGAACGTCTTGTGCCAATGGGTGAAGTGGCGTGTGAATGGATTGAAAAATATTTAATAGATTCACGACCGCAATTGTATAAATCGTCAACCGATTATTTATTTTTGACTCAGCATGGTGGCATTATGAGTCGGCAGAATTTTTGGTACGCCATTAAGCGCTATGCACTGCAAGCCGATGTACAATCCGATTTATCACCACATACTTTACGTCATGCCTTTGCAACACACTTGCTCAATCATGGTGCTGACTTACGTGTGGTACAAATGTTATTGGGTCATAGTGACTTATCGACCACGCAAATTTATACCCATGTTGCACAAGTACGCATGCAACAACTCCATGCACAACATCATCCTCGTGCATAACGTGCACATCCATTGTGTATAAAATGAAATTTTGATTTTTGGTAAATTGATTTATATCGCCAAATTTCACCGCTTAATCAAGTTTTAACGAAGTCTAGGCAATTTTTTGCTATGCTGATTGCCTAAAATGAATTTTCATTCAGAACAACATAAAGAGTTATTTATGCCATTTACCCGTTCAAAATTAATGCTTGCTTGCACACTTGCAACTGGATTGCTTTTTTCAGGCTGTTCAAACTCTAAAGAGAGTAAAAACGATGATGGAACATTGACAGCAACGGCACCTGCAACAGGTGAAGCATCCAATTTGAGCGAGCGCAATAGCAAAGAACGTTTAATTCAGACCTTACAAGGTCATTTCAAGAAAGCCAACATCAATGCAAAAATTACTGATATTAAACAAACTGAAGTGCCAAATTTATATTGGGTGAGCATGGAAGGCATGTCATCAGTTTATGCAACCAGTGATGGCAAATATATTATTCAAGGTGATGTCATTCGTTTAGGCGGAACTGAACTCAGCAGTATCAGTGACAAATTACAATCGACTGAAAATAAAAAGCACTTTGAAAATCTGAAAAAAGAAGACTTGTTGGTTTACCCTGCACAAGGTAAAACCAAACATGTAATTTATGTCTTTACCGATGCAAGCTGTCCGTATTGCCACAAACTACATGAGCATATTCCTGAAATTACCGCACAAGGCATTGAAATCCGTTATATCGCATGGCCTCGTGGCGATCAGTTCATGCCTGCAATGGAAAGCATTTGGTGTAGTAAAGACCGTGCAGCAGCATTTGAGCAAGCCATTGCTGGCGTACAACTCCCACCTGCAAGCTGTAAAAACCCTGTACGTGATATGTACCAACTCGGTTTGAACATGGGCGTAAACGGCACACCTGCAATTTATAATTCAGACGGTGAATATATGGGTGGTTACATGACCGCAGATGAAATTTCAAAGCGGTTAAATAAATAATTTTTATCAGTAATTTTACTATTATTTATAGCTAAAAAAGCAATCCATATAAAGATGCGTCAGGCTATAGAGTCTGGCGCATTTTTTAGCTATGATCTAAGGTTAATACAATTTAAATGCATAATGGAGTGTGACGTGAAACCTGTGCGTCTGGCAATACTCGGTCTTGGTACCGTAGGCGGTGGTGCCCTTAAACTATTACAAGAAAACGCTGCTGAAATTAGACGTCGAACTGGTCGAGAAATTGAAATTACCCACGTGGGTACTCGTCGTCCACGCCCCGATTTAGATTTACCAGCGAGCATGAAGCAAAGTGCCGATCTACTCGACATTGTTCGCCAACCTGATGTTGATGTTGTGGTTGAAGTCATGGGCGGTATCCATCCTGCGTATGAACTCATGATGGAAGCTATCAAACACGGCAAACATATTGTGACTGCAAATAAAGCCTTGCTTGCAGAACATGGCAACGAATTGTTTAAAGCGGCAGAAGACCATCATGTACAAATTGCCTATGAGGCGGCTGTTGCAGGCGGTATTCCAATTATTAAAGTCATCCGTGAAGGTTTGGCTGCCAATAAAATCGAATGGCTTGCAGGCATCATCAATGGTACGGGTAACTTTATCCTCACAGAGATGAGCGAAAAAGGTCGTGCTTTTGATGACGTACTCAAAGAAGCGCAAGAACTCGGCTACGCTGAAGCAGATCCAACTTTTGACGTTGAAGGCATTGATGCTGCACATAAGCTAACAATTTTAGCATCATGTGCATTTGGCATTCCTTTGCAATTTGACAAGGTCTATACAGAAGGCATCACCAAAATCACAGCTCAAGATGTTAAATATGCTGAAGAACTTGGCTATAAAATTAAACACTTAGGTATTGCTCGCCGTTCAGCAAAAGGTATTGAATTGCGTGTTCATCCAACACTTATTCCTGCTGAAGAACTCATTGCCAATGTAAATGGCGTGAAAAATGCTGTTCTGGTACAAGCCAATGCTGTTGGTCCAACATTGTATTACGGTGCTGGTGCTGGTGCTGGTCCTACAGCCTCTGCGGTAGTTGCCGATGTCATTGATATTGTGCGTGACATCATTTACACAGAAGATGGTGCAGGAACAATTCCACAACTTGCCTTTGAAGCCCTTTCAGACTTGAATATTTTAAGCAGTGATGAAATGACGACAGGCTATTACCTGCGTATCAATGCTGAAGATCAAACTGGTGTACTTGCTGATGTCACCACAATTCTGAGCCGTTTAGGTATTGGGATTGATGCGATTATGCAACAACCACGCTTAAAAGATTTAATTCCAATTGTGATTCTCACTGATCCAATTCAAGAATCAAAAATGAATGAAGCAATTGCTAAAATTCAGGCTTTATCTTTCGTTCATGGCGAAGCTGTACGAATTCGTTTAGAATTGCTTGATAACTAATCGGGTTGGGGGTAGTCCTACCCTCTCCCAGTTCTACTCATAAATTTGGAACACCACCATGTCTACTGCAAATCGCTATACAGGACTTGTTGATCGCTATCGTGACCGCTTACCCGTTTCTGCAACAACCCCTGCAATCTCTCTCGGTGAAGGTAATACGCCTCTTATTAAACTTGCGAATATTCCTCGTTTAATTGGTAAGAATGTCGAAATTTATGTGAAGTATGAAGGTTTAAACCCGACTGGTTCATTTAAAGACCGTGGTATGACCATGGCTGTAACAAAAGCAGTTGAAGAAGGCTCTAAAGCGATTATCTGTGCATCTACAGGCAATACTTCTGCCGCGGCTGCCGCTTATGCCGCTCGTGCAGGTATCAAAGCGTTTGTTTTAATCCCTGAAGGCAAAATTGCCATGGGTAAAATGGCGCAAGCGATGATGTATGGCGCAATCACCATGCAAATTCGTGGTAACTTCGATGATGGTATGCGTCTTGTTAAAGAAGTTGCAGATCAAGCTCCTGTAACGATTGTAAACTCAATCAACCCATACCGCTTGCAAGGTCAAAAAACCATTGCTTACGAAATTGTGGATGAATTGGGTCGTGCGCCTGATTATCACTGCTTACCTGTCGGTAATGCAGGGAATATTACGGCTCATTGGATGGGTTATACCGAAGCTGTGGCAAACCAACCCGTAGGTGAGTTTGAACAAGTCGTGTATGACGCTGCAACTGATGCGTTCACAGGTCCTAAACCTGCAGGCTTGCCAATTATGGCAGGTTACCAAGCTTCAGGTGCTGCGCCATTTTTACGTGGTGCACCTGTAGAGAATCCTGAAACAATTGCAACTGCAATTCGTATTGGTAACCCACAAAGCTGGAACCATGCCAAAGCTGTTGTACGTGATTCAAAGGGTTGGTTTGATGAACTGACTGATGCTGAAATTTTAGATGCTCAACGTATGTTGTCTATGTATGAAGGTGTATTTGTAGAGCCTGCGTCTGCCGCTTCAATTGGCGGTGCAATCCGTGACCTTAAATCAGGTAAAATTCCTGAAGGTTCTGTGATTGTATGTACCGTAACAGGTAATGGCTTGAAAGATCCTGATACTGCAATCAAACAATGTTCTGATGCAATTATGTTGTCTATTGATGCCACTATGGATCAAGTAAAAAATTCTATTCTTTCAAATATGTAAAATTTGAAAGATTAAAAAACCTGCCGAGTGCAGGTTTTTTATGTTCAGATTCATATATAACAATATTGATTGGATTGATACTGCAATAAAAAATGCTTCTCGATGGAAGCATTTTTTGATGACACAACGTACTAAATACGTTTAGGCTGACTGCTCACCCAATTCAATAAATTGGTTGCATCATTTGTACGTGCTTGAGATGTACTTGCACCCAATAATACAACAACAGCAGGACGATTGTTTACTGTTGCATGCATGACAACACAGCGTCCTGATTCATTGATATAACCTGTTTTTGAAATATTGATATTCCAGCCGCCGTTACGTACCAATGCATTGGTATTGTTCGATTTCAATACACGGTAACCTAAATTAAAGTCATAATGCGCCGTGGTTGAAAACTGACGAATTAAACCATATTGAGATGCCGCACTGACCAAAATACCCAAGTCACGAGCAGAAGAAATATTACGTACATCTAAGCCTGTAGACTCAACATAATGTGTTGAATTCATGCCTAACTGACGTGCTTTAGTATTCATTGCATTGATAAATGCCTGACGACCACCCGGATAAGTCCGTGCTAAAGCGGCTGCCGCAGGATTTTCCGATTTCATGAGTGCGACAAGCAACATTTCAGCACGATTCATAGTATCGCCCGCTTTCAATGTTGAACTTGAATTTTTACCACCTGCACCAGCAAAATCAATTTGTTGCAAGGTAATATCTTCAGACATGTTTAAACGTGCATCAGAGGTGACAACAGCAGTCATCAATTTGGTAATCGATGCAATTGGCAAAGCGGTATTGGTGTTTTTGCTATACAGTACTTCACTGGTTTTAGCATCCATCACCAATGCCGCACGTGAGTTCACAGATGGTTGATTGCTATAGTTACTTGTATCAGAAATATAAGTAGTTTTTGGTACAGTACTGCTTGTATTGTGATTGGTGGTATTACCCGTATTTGCTGCACGTAATGTTGTGGTAATGGTGGTTGAGCCTTGTGGAGATGGTTCATCATCCAAAGCATCATTGTTTAACAACTGACTTGCGTCTGATGATGACCAACTGATCGAAGCCTGATCGCTGCTCCCAGAAGAATTCATGACCAGATCTGCAAAACTCGTTGAACTTAGACCAAAGAGTACTGAGAAACTGAGTACACTTATCAATGTTTTTTTAGATTTTTTCACGTTTACCTACTCATCTCGGGAGGTTTTCAGCAATCTTGCTTCTTACCTCTAATATGGCTTACATTTACACTCAGGCGCAAATAATATAAATTTACGAAATTGTGCATTATTATTGTATAAGGATTATAGATAGCATTGCCAATTTTGTTGTTACATTGCAAGTAAATTTTGCTTTATGTAACAAAAAACATGATATTAACATCATTAACAGAGGTGCTATGTGATTACAGTTCTAGTGGTTGATGATCATGAATTGGTGCGGACAGGAATTTGCCGTATGTTAGAAGATCAGGTCGATGTACAAGTCGTCGGTCAAGCTGAATCTGGCGAAGAAGCGATTGCCTTAGTGCGTCAGCATCACCCCAATGTCGTTCTACTTGATGTCAACATGCCGGGAATTGGCGGTGTAGAAACCACCCGCCGTTTACTGCAAACAGCCCCAGAAACCAAAGTGCTTGCCGTCAGTGGACTTGCCGAGGAACCCTACCCATCCTTACTATTAAAAGCAGGTGCACGGGGTTATATTACCAAAGGTGCGCCCATTACAGAGATGTTACGTGCGATTAAAAAAGTAATGCAAGGCGGTAAATATTTCAGTGCCGATATTGCAGAACAATTGGCAAGTTCTTACCTTTCAGATACACAAACTTCACCCTTCGATGCCTTATCTGAACGAGAAATGCAAGTGGCAATGATGGTGGTCAACTGTATTAGTGCGCAAGAAATTTCCGATAAGCTTTTTGTTAGTGTCAAAACAGTCAATACCTATCGTTATCGAATTTTTGAAAAATTGACAATTGATAGTGATGTAAAATTAACACATCTTGCCATTCGTTACGGTTTAATTAAGCCTTAACTCTGACTGTATTATTTGATTAAAAACCGAGCATCGTTATGACTCCAGCGGTATCCGTTTCTATGTATCAGACGATGTATCGCCTTGGATCGTCATATACGGGCTATCGGTTGATCACATCCGCAAGTCTTATTTTGATTTTTTTGCTCACCCTCAACAATCAAACGCTACATTATGAATCGCCCGGACTGTATTTATATTCACTGATTATTTATGCTATTTTAAGTGCTGCTCAGTTGGCATTGTTGAAAGTTTTTCCGCGTGCTATTTCAACTCAGATGATTGCTATTTTTGCACTTGATGTTGTTTTTTTAAGTACATTGACTTTTGCATTGGGTGGTCCTAATGTTTCTATTGGTCTGCTATTTGTCATTACGGTTTTTGCATCCAATTTTCTACTTACGCGTAATAAAGCCTTACTGATTACCCTTTCTGCTGTCATTGCAGTGGTTTATCAGCAATTTTTTGGTAGTTACTTTGATTATTTAAATTTAAATAATATTGGCAATAGTGTTTTTCTGGCCTTTTTATTTTTTGTGGTGCATGCGATTGGGCAAATTGCCATTCGGCGTTTTCAAGTACTTGAGTCACTCAATAGCCTTCAATCAATTGAACTATTTAAATTACAAAATATTAATCGTTATATTTTGGAACAAATTGAGGTGGGTTATTTGGTCTTAGATGAGCAGTGTAAAATTTTAGTCAGTAATCCTGCTGCCTGTTCATTGCTCGGAATTTCTTCTCTCTACGCTCATCAGCAGTATCATTTGGCAAACTTTCAACCCGATCTTTTTGAGAACCTCAAAGAGGCGACGTTAAGAGATGGTGAACGCTTTCAGTTTCAATCCCAACAATCTTCTTATACGGTTGATATTCGGGTACAAAAATTGATTGTGCCACATCAGGCTTTAACCTTGCTTGTTCTTGAGGATGCACAAAAGCTGAATCAAAATGTGCAACAACTTAAACTTGCCGCCTTAGGTCAACTTTCAGCGAGTATTGCCCATGAAATTCGTAATCCCTTAGCTGCAATCGTACAAGCCAATGAGTTGAATCAAGAGAGCGATCAAGAACAAAAAATAATGCTCAATCAAATGATTGCCAAACAAACACAACGTATTGATAAAATTATTAAAGATACACTCGATATGGCAAGAAATAAAAAAACCAAAACGAGCCTGATTGATGTCAAAATTTTTATTGAAGATTTACTCTGTACACGACAAATTTCACAGAACTCTTATCCTATCAGGCATCTGCCTTCTT
>CAXYZD010000022.1:0-25947 GCA_964293455.1 uncultured Acinetobacter sp.
AAGTGGATATGATTATCCAAAATGTTGAAGAAGATGGTACAACTGACTTCACATTTACTGTTAACCGTAGTGAATTAAATAAAGCCAAAGCCATTCTTGAAGCAACTGCAAAAGCGATTGGTGCACGTGAAGTTGCAACACGTGGTGACATTGTAAAAGTGTCTATCGTGGGTGTCGGTATGCGTTCACATGCTGGCGTAGCAAGTAAAATGTTTACTGCACTTGCAGATGAAAGCATCAATATTTTAATGATTTCAACCTCTGAAATTAAAATTTCAGTCATTATTGAAGAAAATTATCTTGAACTTGCTGTCCGTGCGTTACATACCGCTTTCGGTTTAGACCGTGAACATGGTGAGTCGAGCGTTCGCGCATAATTTTGAAACACTTATCATAAATTAATCGCTCACTTAGGCGATAAAATAAAAGAGCCACTATAGTTTTTTCTATAGTGGCTCTGTTATATTAGCGGTGAGGGTTTTTTATAAAATTTCAATAGATCGACAAGAATTGCTTAATTCGTCACATTTTCTGTTAAAATTTTATCGAATACTGAGGTTGTTGCTTTCTATTTGAAATAACTATCGCAGGTTTAGCGTTTTGCAAGGAGATAAACATGCTGATTCTGACCCGTCGTGTCGGAGAAACATTAATGATTGGAGATCAAGTCAGTGTAACTGTGCTTGGTGTCAAAGGTAACCAGGTACGTATTGGGGTCAATGCACCTAAAGAAGTATCTGTACATCGTGAAGAAATCTATCAACGTATTCAACACGAACGTGCAATGCATGAACATTTGCAGCACATTGATCAGGAATATCAACCATCTTTTGAAGATGCAAATTTCCAACAAAACGATTTTAACCGATAAGGTTTAATGGTTTTAAAAATAAAGTGGCCCACAAGGCCACTTTAAATTTTTCTAATTCTAAACAATATTTTTAAATAATATTACAATCCTAATGCTTTCTTTACAGGTGCATAGCTACGGCGATGTTCATCAATCACACCATGTTCTGCAATCGCTTCAAAATGTGCTTTTGTTGGGTAGCCTTTGTGTTTCGCAAAACCATATTGTGAATATTTAGCATCCATTTCAACCATTTGGCGATCACGGGTGACTTTGGCTAAAATACTTGCTGCAGAAATTTCGGCATGTAAAGCATCACCACCCACAACCGCTTCACAGCTCATCTGTAAACCTGTCGGAATTTTATTGCCATCGACACGCACATGCTCAGGTGTCAGTTTTAAGCCTTCTACCGCACGGCGCATGGCAAGTAATGAGGCTTGTAAAATATTGATTTCATCAATTTCTGTATGAGATGCTTCCGCAATACACCATGCTAATGCTTTTTCTTGAATCTCAATAAATAGCTTTTCACGCTTTTTTTCAGTGAGCTTTTTGGAGTCATTCAATCCATCAATCGGATTGTTCGGGTCAAGAATGACTGCTGCTGCAACAACAGAACCTACCAATGGTCCACGACCTGCTTCGTCCGTACCTGCGATATACATATACACTTTCCACTTATAAAAAAGAGACTGAATCATCAGTCCCTTTTATTTTACCATAAGATTACCTAACAGCTTCCGCAACACATGCATTGATGGTTTTACTTACAGCATTGGATACAATCGTTGCACGTGCAGCAGGATCAATGGCTGCTGTTGCAAGATCTACAGCGGTCACACTTTGTGGTGCTTTTTCACTGACACAGCCACAAATTTCAGATTGAATATTGGTTTTTTGTGTCTCTGTCATCAGTACTGTTGCCGTTTTCCATGCCGGTAAATTATTTAATTCAGTGGTACATTTTGAATTAATGGCAATTTGTAATGCCGCAGTTCCAAGTGTTTGCGTTAATGAAGGTGATGTATTACCTATAGAATCTGTCGTTGTACACGCAGAAAGAACCAAAGCCAAAGGTGCAAGTACCGCAATCAGTTTTTTCACAACATTACCTTTTTATACTGAAAAATTATGTGCGGCTATTTTGCCTAAACTCAGCCACAGTGGATAGCCAAATTATTCAGTATTCATGTAATTGCCCATTCTTAAGACAATAAAAACATAAATACTATATTTTATAAAATTCTGCGTTGCATTTTTAAAACAATTCGTTGAGTTTTTACAGGTGTTAGCTATAGAAAAAAAACTTACTATATTGATAAATAAACATGGCAGGCAAATATGCAAGCTCAAAACACGTATTACACAAGAACCGCACAATGGCTCCATTGGATTATGGCTGTTATTTTTATTACTGCATGGCTCGTCGGCTTTTATAGCGGTAACTTTTTGAGCTACGATGTAGATGGTTCATTTAAAGGCTCTGTCATTACCTTTCATAAAAACATTGCAACTGTCATTTTATTTTTGGTGGTGATTCGTCTTTTTTGGCGTTATACCCACCCTGCACCAAAACTTCCCGACAGCATGTCACCCATGATGAAAACATTGGCTCATATTGGGCATTTGGCACTGTATTTCATGCTTTTGGCATTACCCATTACGGGCTGTTTATTCAGTTGGAGCGCAGGTCATCCTGCACCTGTACTCTACTTATTTGAAATACCACGCTTAGTTCAAGAAAATGATGATATTTTAATGATCGTTAAACCCCTACATATTTATTTATCTTGGGCGGTTGGTTTACTTATTGTTGGACATGTTGCAGCAGCTTTAAAACATCACCTTATTGATAAAGATAATATTTTACGCAGTATGATGCGTCAAAAAGATTAAGTAATACTAAAAAATAATACCAAAATATAAAAAGGCATGTATTTATTATGTGCCTTTTTCTTTGTTTTAAATTTTAAAGTCAATTTTTTATCTTATTTGCATAATTCTTTCTACTTCTACGCATCTGCTTTCAAATCCACTAAAAATTTAAATGATTCTGTATTTATCTTTCTAAAACATATGTTTCTATACATTTTATTCTTCATTCAACTTTAACCTAAATATGCTCAATTATTTCAAAATCTCTTGCGCGCAGCCTTTAATACTATTGATTACCGCATTTTCAATCAGCTTATTTTTCGCCGATTCATTGACTATTGCCATCAATAACTCTTTGTTTGAAACATCATTTAAAGCATTTTCACTGACACAACCACAGATCTTTTTTTGTGCATGATCTTGTTGCGATTTCGACCAAAATAATGAGGATGCTTGCCAAATTTTATTGGCATTCAACTCACTACCACATTTTTGTTCAATCAATGGCTTTAACATTTTTTGTGTAAGCGACTTCGAATCAGCATCGGTACATGCCACCATCATTGGAAGTAACAACAATAATACTGAGTACTTTAACACTACATACTTTAGATATTTCACCATCATGTCCTCATGAAAAAAGCAGTGTAAACACACTGCTTTTAAGAAGCGTTTCGTCTAAACCTTAGTTTACGCCAATGCATCAATCTGATTGTTCCATTTTTGCTTTTCATCATCTGAAATAAATGATGCTTCAAATGAATTTTTAGCTAATGTTTTGAGTTCTGCATCTGTCAAATCAAGTGATTCTGCAATCGCAATAAAATTGTCATTCATATAACCACCAAAGTACGATGGATCATCTGAATTTACAGTCACATGCACGCCTTGTTTTAAAAGGCGCTGAATATTATGTTCCGCCATATCATGTACAACTTTCAATTTTAAATTGCTCAATGGACAGACCGTTAAAGGCATCTTTTCCGCAATTAAACGCTGCATCAACTTTGCATCTTCTTCTGAACGCACGCCATGATCAACACGGTTTACTTTGAGTAAATCCAATGCTTCCCAAACGTATTCTGCCGGCCCTTCTTCGCCTGCATGTGCAACCACAAGGAAACCTGCTTCACGCGCTTTGGCAAAAACACGTTCAAATTTTGACGGTGGATGCCCAACTTCACTTGAATCTAAACCCACCGCAATAATTTGATCTTTAAACGGTAAAGCCTGCTCTAAAGTTTCAAATGCAGCCTCTTCGCTCAAATGACGTAAGAAACACATAATCAAATGTGAACTAATACCTAATTTAACTTTGGCATCATCACAAGCACGTTGTAAACCATTAATGACTGTTGAAAAAGCAACACCACGATCAGTATGTGTTTGTGGATCAAAGAACATTTCAGTATGTACAACTCGGTCTTCAGCACATTTTTCAAAATATGCCCAAGCCAAATCATAAAAGTCTTGTTCATGAATCAGCACATTTGCCCCTGCATAGTAAATGTCGAGGAAAGACTGTAAATTGTGGAAGTTATAAGCTTGTCTAACGTCCTCTACAGATTTGTAAGGAATATCAATCTGATTACGCTGAGCAATGGCAAACATGAGTTCAGGCTCAAACGTTCCTTCAATGTGTACGTGCAATTCTGCTTTGGGTAAAGCACGAATGAGTTCTAAGCGATTCATGTTATGTTCCTCAAATAAATCTTTTTTCATCTGTATTGATCTATAAATGAATCATCATTCATCAATACACACGAGAGATAAAATAAAAATAGTAAAAATAAAAAAGGGTGCAAAATGAATTTACACCCTTTCATTAAAAATGAAAAATCAGCCACCAAATGCAACGAATTTAATGACCCAAAGTACAGCAATAATCCATACCATATACGGTACAGTTTTCGCTTTACCGGTAAATAATTTTACCAATGCATAGCTGATAAAGCCCATGGCAATACCATCGGCAATTGAATATGCAAATGGCATAAAAACGATGGTTAAGAATGCAGGAACTGCTTCTGTAATATCATCCCACTCAATATTGGTGATACCTTGAATCATCAATACACCAACAAAGAGCAATGCAGGTGCAGTCGCAAAACCGGGAACCGATTGCGCCAATGGTGCAAGGAATAAACAAGCAATAAACAGTAGACCCACTACAACCGCTGTTAAACCAGTACGACCACCTGCTGCAACACCCGCAGAAGATTCAATATATGGCGTAGTTGAAGATGTACCTAATGCAGCACCCGCAACAATTGCGGTT
The DNA here is from genome assembly GCA_964293455.1 of uncultured Acinetobacter sp. Classification (GTDB taxonomy): domain Bacteria; phylum Pseudomonadota; class Gammaproteobacteria; order Pseudomonadales; family Moraxellaceae; genus Acinetobacter. The sequence goes on from CAXYZD010000022.1 coordinate 5,007, forward strand.
GAATCGGCAAATAAAGCCTTTTTCAAACGTGGTAATTTACCATCTTTGAGTAAACCTGCACGATGTGAAACACCGACCAATGTGCCTGTTGAATCAAATAAATCAACCAAGAAAAAGACGAAAATCACACCCACTAAACTTGCGGTGAATAAACCTTGAAAATCCATTTGTAAGAATGTTGGTGCCATTGATGGAATTGATCCAACCACACCTTTAAACTCATTCAAACCTAATGCTGTTGCAAGACCTGTCACGACCAAAATACTGATAATAATGGCGCCACGCACTTTAAAGTAATGCATGATGACAATCAGTAAAAAGCCTAACAGTGTCAGTAAAACTTTAGGATCATTTAAATTCCCTAGACCCACCAAAGTTGCTTGGTTTGCCACGATAATGCCTGAATTTTTCAAAGCAACTAAAGCAAGGAATAAACCAATACCGCCACCAATGGCAAACTTCAATGACATTGGAATGGCATTGACAATCGCTTCACGGATTTTAAACATACTGATGGCAATAAAAACCAAACCTGAAACAAAAACTGCTGCAAGTGCGGTTTGCCATGGCACACCCATACCTAAACACACAGAATAGGTAAAGTACGCATTTAGTCCCATACCGGGTGCAAGCGCAATCGGATAATTCGCAACAATCCCCATGACCAAACAGCCAATGGCTGCGGCCAAACACGTTGCTACAAAAACAGCACCATGATCCATACCCGTTTCTGAGAGAATCAATGGATTTACAATGATGATGTAACACATCGTTAGAAATGTCGTTAAACCCGCAATGATTTCGGTTTTGAACGTTGTTTTGTTCTCGCTAAGTTTAAATAAGCGTTCGAGCAAACCCGCTGAAGGATTTGGATTCGTCATTGTAGAGCCCCTGCAATTTGAGCTATGCGGAAGAAAATAATCTATTTAAAGATGCACGGATAGCCCAAATACATTCAATAAACATACCAATATAAGTGTTGAAGAGAAATAAATTCAATGAAAAAAGCTGCACAAATTGCAGCTTTCACTTCGTTTAGGTCAAATTAACCTAAAATATTCACACCCTTTAATGTTAAAAATTATAACACACTGCGTTAAAAAATTATCATATCAAGACACGTGAACGTAAACCCTTCAGACACGTTATAAAAATTGCATAATGCATAACATTCGGATGATTAGATAAATTAATTATTTTGGTTCAATAAATGATGATTATAAGGGTTACTATTGACAGCATGCATCGATTGATTGGCATCTTTAATAATTTGTAATACTTCTTGTTGCTTCGTTTTTTGAGTATTTAAATGTGTCAAATATCCGACACAAACAACTAAGCACAATCCAAATCCAAGAGGTAATATAATTTTAAGCATTTTGAGCCTATATTGTTGTTATTTCTAGAACAGAGTATAAACAAAACAATCACTAATTATCATTTTATTCAAAAATAAAAATAAGGGTCTCCATAAATGCTATTGATTTGGTATTTGCGCCATTTAACTGAATTACCCACAAATGAACAGTGAAAATGCCAGTCCTATTCCAGTTAAAGTAAAATCAAAGCTTAAGTAACTTCATTTTGCGCCATAAGGTGGTACGGCTAATATTTAAATTTTGCGCTGCAATATCTAAGTTTCCATCTGCTGTTGCAATGGCTTGCTCGATCAATTGTAATTCCTGATTAATTTTAACGGCTTTTAACGGACTCAATTGTGCATCGGAATATGTATCAAAATCACGCTGTTGAAAAAGTTCAGGGATATGTAAACTCATAAATGTTTGATTAAGCATAGAATGATCGAGCTGCCACATTACTGCAAGTCGTTCAATGATATTTTCAAGTTCACGAATATTGCCCGGCCAATGATATTTTTGTAAGGCTTGCAATAAAAATGTAGGCATATGCTCTACATTTAAAGCATGCTTTTTTAAAAAGTGTTCAACCAAAAGTAAAATATCAACATGCCGCTGTTTCAACGATGGAATATACACACGCAAAATATTCAAACGGTAATATAAATCTGCTCGAAACTCCCCCGATTTCACCTTTTCCTCAAGATCACAATGCGTTGCAGCAAGTACACGAATATTTACTGTATGACTGACCGTTGCACCTAAGCGATTGATTTGACGCTCCTGTAACACGCGTAAAAATCGTGTCTGTAAATGTAATGGCATATCACCAATTTCATCAAGGAATAACGTGCCATTATGTGCCGCCTCAATCATCCCAACCTTGCCATTTTTTTTTGCCCCAGTAAAAGCCCCTTCCACATAACCAAATAATTCACTTTCAAGAATACTTTCAGGAAATGAAGCACAATTAATTGCCACAAAAGGCGAATGGGCACGTGAGCTTTGCTGATGAATACTTTGAGCCAATACTTCTTTACCTGTACCACTTTCACCAGTAATCAAAATGGTGGCTTCAGTTTGAGCATATTGTTTAGCAAGTAAAATACTTTGTTGGAGTTGAGGATCTTGCGTAATCAAATCGCTAAAACGATAACGTGTATTAAACTTTCCGACTAAAACTTTCCGAAACTCACCACTCGACTGTTCAAGTGTATCTAAATCTTGCACACTTAAAATAAAACCATCGATATGCTCTGTTTTGAGCACCGATAAATGTGCTGCAAGCTTTTTCGCACCCACATATAAAATTTGATGGGTATTTTCGATATTTAAATCAAAATTTTTAAAAAGTCTATCGAGTGGCTGATTTAAAATACTTTGCTCAGTTTTGCCTAATAGAGCAAGCATAGATTGATTGGCAAAATGAATTCTGCCTATCTTTGAAATCAGACAAATACCATCAGTCAAATGGTTGAAAATTTCAGTTAAACGCTGATTTTGCTGTTTTTCTTCTCGGATTTTTTCGAGTCGCTGTAATGCACTATAAATATGATCTTGTAAAGAATTTTGGCTAATCGCAAGCTGTGCTGCCATACCTAAATTGAGTGCCATTTCTACGGCAACAGGTGAACCAATCACCGCATCAAACTGCTGTTTACGTACCTGCTCGACCATTTTTTTCGCAGCCAAAAATGAATCGTAGCTGAATTGTTCAATTTGCAACGCAAAAACATCGGAATATTGCGTCAAGTTAACGCTCGAAGCATTGCCCAATAAAGCAATTTTACGGTATTGCTTTAAATTGGAAATGGCTTGAATGACATCAAAAGCCCCTGTTCGAATAGTATGTAATTCTATAGGCAATTTTTTTTGTAAATAGTGAGCTGTTGCACCTGTACACAGTAAAATTTGACTGCCATTTTCAACCAATTGCTGTGCCACTTCGAGCACATCGGAAATATGACATTCAACAAAACCTACTTGTTCCGAATGCATCTGCGTTAAAGTTTGCTCAGCAAGCTGACGAAACCCATTCATACTTGGCGTTTTGATGTAACTCACCAAAATATTAATCGGTTTCTGATTCAGCATGATTTTTCTTCCTTATACGAGTGCACCACAACTGTGCCCACAATCTACTTTAATTTCTACACCGGTCATTCCACGACCTGCCTCTGATGCTAACAATAATAGCGCACCATTTAAATCGGAAAATTCAACAAAACGGCGCATGGGAATACGTTTTAAAATCGCTTGCCCTGCATCGCTGAGTAAATAATCTTCATTAATTTCAGTCACCATATAACCCGGTGCAATCGCATTGACACGTACATTGTAGCGCGCCAACTCTGCAGCCATCACTTCGGTTAAATGTCGTAAACCTGCTTTCGATGCACAATAAGGTGAAACACCAAGATTAATCGATTGAGATAAAATAGAGGTAATATTGACAATAGAACCTTGAATTTGATGTTTTTCCATGTGTTTAACAACTTCTTGCGCACACATCCAAGGTGCCTTGAGATTTGTTCCGAGTACCAAATCCCAATCTTCATCGGTGTTCTCTAGAAAGCGTTTACTGTTGCCCACGCCTGCATTATTGATGAGTACATCAACCTGAACCTGCTTTGATTCCAAATCACTCAACATTGCTTGTACCGCTTGACGATCATTAATATCAAACTGATATGAATAAATTTTGACTGCGTATTGTTGTGCAATTTTTTGTTGTAATTGCTCTAGTCGTTCTGCTCGTCTTGCACAAATAATAATATTGGCACCATGCGAAGCAAAAAACTCTGCAATATGCTGCCCTAGACCACTCGATGCACCAGTCACAATAATATTTTTATCTTGAATATTAAACATTTTAAGATTCTCCGTAATCTTTGATTTCCACTTAGCGGTAATACACTTTTTTTAAGTTTTACCATTCAATAATTTCTGTGAAATACTCATGCGGTGTACTTCATTGGCACCATCATAAATACGGAATCCTCGTGCATCTTTGAAGATTTTGAAAACGAGACTTTCATCGGTAATTGCCTGACCACCGAGTACTTGTACACTGCGATCAATCACCTTCCAAATATTTTCTGAGCTGATCACTTTAACAAGACTTGATTCATAATTGCCCTTTTCATTCAGATCAAGTACTTGTGCACAGTAATGCACGGCTAAACGGGTGCTGAGCAAATCCATTTCATTGTCAGCCAACATAAAGCCCACGCCTTGATGATCACCCAAACGCTTACCAAAGGTTTCACGTTCACGCGCATACTGCGTCGCAATATCATGCGCACGACGAGCTTGTCCTAACCAACGCATACAATGCGTGAGTCGTGCAGGTGCTAAACGAACTTGTGCATATTTAAAGCCTTTGCCTACTTCACCAAGTACATTTTCTTTGGGAATACGCAAATTTTCAAAACATAAAATGCCATGCCCACCGCTAAAACATGAATCCATTGCATTCATATTTTTTTCTAAAATAAAGCCTTCCACATCGGTATCGGTTAAAAACATCGATGCTGTGCCATTTTCCATTTTCGCCATAATAATGGCAAATTTTGCACCATCAGCACCTGTAATCAACCACTTACGACCATTAATGACATAGTCATCTCCATCCAATATTGCTGTGGTAAGCAGCATTGTTGGATCTGAACCTGCACCAGGGGCAGGTTCAGTCATGGCAAAGCAAGAACGAATTTTTCCATCAACCATCGGCTTTAACCAACGTTTTTTCTGCGCTTCGCTCGCCACAATATCCAATAAATGAATATTACCTTCGTCAGGCGCATGAATATTCATTGCCGTTGGGCCTAGTGACGAATAGCCCGCTTCTTCAAAAGCTATTGCTTTTTGAATATGCGTCCACCCCTGTCCACCCATTTCCACGCTTGCATGTGGCGTTAAGAGATGATGTTCACGTGCCTTTTCAATCAACTCTGAACGTAATGCACCACTTGGTCCATGACTGTCTTGACGAGGATCATTTTCATAGGGAATCACCACATCACGAATAAATGTACAAACACGTTGTTGTAATTCAAGTAATTCAGGACTCAGTGTTTTCATGTCATTTCCCCTTTAAATCCATTTGTTTTCATATATATTTGATACACATCATCGAGTGCATTGTGCGTTTCATTGATTTTTAGAACATTATGAGCGGTAAAATTTTGCAGTAAAATTCGGGTTTCTATGATCTGATCATTTTCAATAAAATAATCCAATATATTGAGGCAAGCATAATTCTGTTCTTGCACCTGAATATCCTGCTGATTTAAGCCATATGCATGATTAAGAAAAATACGATTCACAGCATCATGTGAGGACACTAAAATATGTTGATGATGTAAACCTGCCTGTTGTCGCAACATTTTTTCTAACCAATCGGTTGTACGTGCTTCAAATTCTTCCCATTTTTCACCTTGCATAAAGCTATCTAAGGCATAAAGCCTATGTTGATAGGCTTTTTTAATGACAATATGTGCATCAGTTGGATCAAGTTCTTTTAAACGCCCTGACTTAATTTCACGAATTTCATCACAAGACTGAATTTTCGAATGACGTTGCGTACTCGCCAAAATTTCAGCAGTTTGAATAGAACGTGGCATGGTTGATGAGAAAATTTGATCCATCTGCACCGCTTTTAATTGTTCAGCTAACTGACTGATTTGTGCAATTCCTATTGCAGACAATGGTGCATATTTAGGATTCACAGGTTGATGTTGCTCATCAAAATATTGCACATGACCATGACGTACCAAATACAAACGAATTCTCTTTATCATTTTGATTTTCCTGTTTTAATCAGGCTCATTTCAAGTGCATTGAGTTGCTGTAAAATGGGTAACGCATCAGGCTGAAAAGCTGTACGCATATCCTGTGAAAGCTGTTCCATGCTTTGTTCCACATCTTGCACAGGAAATTGAAAATGTTGCTGAAACAGATCCAGTTGTTTCGTTTGTGCATATTCAGACGATTCAATGTAATTTTTCACAATTTCAAAACTACGTTGTAACATCAATAGGTTATAACGAGATTCGGGATGTTTCGGCATCAGCTCATGTTTCAGTGTCGCTTGACTCGCTTGGATCAATTCTAGAATTTTTTGTTGATTCATTCTTTTTCTCCAATGATATCCAAAATGTTTTTCTCAAGCTGTGGTACTAAAAACTCAGTCAGTGCCAATTCTAAAGAGGCGTGGGTATTATTTTGATTGCGGTTTGACTGTTGCATCGCAATAATCGCCCAACGTACATGCGATAAAACATGCCAAAATTTTAATTCAAATTCAGGAATATACATTTCAGTGCGCTGAGCATAGGCTTGCATAAAATCCTTATATGCACCAATTCCGCCTGCAATTTGATTATCTTGCCCAAAACGCCAACATTTTGCAGTAAACCAACCAATATCCTCACGGCGGTCACCCCAATGGCTAAATTCCCAATCTAAAATACCTGACACATGATCTTGATTAATCATGATATTTCCTGTGCGGTAATCACCATGAATCAGGACTAAATCATCAATTACAGGCTTTTCATGCAACATCCAACTTAGTGCAAATTCAAGTACAGGACGATGTCTATACAATTTATCGAGTTGTGCATATAAGTCAGTGATTAAGTCGCTTAGATAGGTCTCTTTTTGTGGTTTCGGTAAAAATTTTTCAATTTCTGTATCAGCTTCAATCTGATGTAAATCAGCTAAACGCTGCCCAATATCTTTTAAAATTTTCTGTTGTAATATCGGATCTTTTAAACGAACCAATTTATGACCCTCAGCACTCCCTGAAATTTTTTCCATTATAAAAAAATCACTATTTAAAAAATTATCTTTTTTTTCAAATAATAAGGGCTGTGGCACACAAATATTTAATGCATGTAAACGTTCGAGTAAACGGTATTCTTGCTCACGATCAGAACTGACTTCTACGCTTGTTTCAGAATTTTTTCTCAGCACAATTTCAGAATTTGCATGATTTTTCTGGCCTAAAATTGCCCAATTTTCTTGAATTGCACCACCGCTGAGTTTTTTGATACTCATCTCTGTATTTCGATCAAAATAAAGTTGCTGTACAAGCAGATTTTTTAAATCCTGAAATTGCACGTCATCCATAACACATCTCCTTTTCAGCAATAGGTTTTGCAAGGAGTGTGCCAATTTTATTTTTATTAAATATCAAATGGTTAATAATATTATTTATTTTCAATAATGAAAAAATGTTTCAAATGTGAAAAGTTGTGTCCCGTATTATTTTTTTATTTTAATGAAATAAATTATAAGATCATGGTTAGGGTCACGATTGAGTGATATTAATCATTGACGTATAAGGACTTTGGCTTATTCACCCGCACATATTTTCATTGCAAAAATAGTATTAAATAAGCCTCAATATAAGATCAATAACTTCAAGAAGTTTGATTTCAGACTTTTATCACGTTGTATCTGATCTTAGAGCACGTATTTCCAAATAATAAAACCAAGGAAAAAACCTAAAAATGAATACGAAGTAATAATGAAAAAAACAAACCATGCTTTGTTTTTGGTGTTAAAAAAATTCATACTTTCATCTCACTTGAGCAGATGCAGTTATTTTGAAGATTTCTGATTAGAAATAAAATATACAGTTTTGATCAAAAATACTATAACAGATGATAACAGTACGTTTCATGTTCATCGTCAAAAATACATTAATACTCTATTTTATATCATTTTTTATAAAAATAATTCTTCAAGATAAATTTCGCTATTTTTCAAAAACACACTTCGCATGTTAAAATCAAACTGAAATATTTATTTTGAGTTCCACTTTATCGCATAAATTTAGTCAATGATTGACAAAATCTATAACACATTACACTTTCATATCATTGAGCATTCATTTTTATGTATAAATCAGAACAACTTGCACTTAGTCTGAAACATCTTATTGAAAGTGGTTTTTGGAAAGCGCATGAAAAACTCCCTTCTTTACGTCAGCAAGCCAATACTTCGGGCTTTAGCTTAATGACGGTAATGAATGCTTATCAAGAATTAGAAGCACAGGGTTTGATTTATTCACGAACAAAACTCGGTTATTTTGTTGCCGAAGCACCCATCACAAATACTTATAAAACCAATGTTATACTAAATGAACAAATTGAAATTAATTCTTTAGTTTTTCGCTATTTAAAATCAATTCAAAATAAAAATATTATCCCTTTTGGCAGTGCGTTCCCAAATAGCCAATTGTTATTTTCAGCAAAATTGATGCACACATTGGCGCAACAATCTAAATACCGTCAAAACTATGAACAAATGCCAAGCCTTCCTCCTGGTAATATTGAACTGAGAAAATTAATTGCACAGCGCTATAGCATGCAAGGCATTCAAACCGATCCTTCCGATATTGTCATTACGTCTGGAGGATTAGACGCTTTAAATCTTTCACTCAAAGCCCTAACCCAAGCAGGCGATTATATTTTATTGCAAGAAACTATTTTTTATGGCGCATGGCAAGCTGCTGAACACTTGGGTTTAAAAGTCATTAGCATTCCCGAGCATCCAGAATATGGACTTGATTTAGAAGCCTTTAAAGATGCCATTACACGCTACCCAATTAAAGTCTGCCTACTGATGTTAAACAGCCACAATCCTATTGGCTTTACCGTCAGCGACGAGATTAAGCTTCAATTAGCTCAGCTTTTACACGAACATCAAATTTATCTCATTGAAGATGATGTTTACGAAGAACTTTATCATGGACATAAAAAACCACTGTCAATGAAGTATTTTGATCAACAAAATTGGGTACTACACTGTTCTTCTTTTTCAAAAACGCTTGGTGCAGGTTTTCGTATTGGTTGGGTCTATGCAGGCAAATTTTCTGAACATATCCAACATTTGCAACTGATGAGTACCATTTCAGTAAACTCGTTAATTCAAAATGCTTTAGCTGAATATTTACCACATCGACATTATGAAAAGCATTTAAAAATGCTTCGCAGTACAATGAAACGTTTAAAATTACAATATTATCAATACTTATCTACGCGTTTACCTGACTCCTTTAAAATAAAGCTCTATCCATCGGGTTATTTTCTTTGGATTACTTTACCCAAATCCCTAGACAGTCATTTTATTTATCAACACTTATTAGAAAAAAATATCAGCGTTGCACCAGGCACATTATTTTATCGAATGGACAGAGAATATCATCACATTCGTATCAATTGCTCTTTTGAAATAGATGATAATATTGAAAAAGCACTTAATGAGCTTATTCAATATCTAGTAGAATTAAATACCAATGAGCCGACTCAAATAACTATAATAAGAGAAATAAATGACTTAAATTTATGATTATACGTTATTTTTATTTAATTTTGGCATAATATGTAAATATTATTTTTCATTATTGATTATATAATTAAGTCTTTAGCTCGTTTAGCTAATTAGATTTTTATATAGGGATATTATGAAAAAAGTTTTTGGTGCAATCTTGATCACACTCATCAGTACAACTACATTTTCTCAAGATATTACAGGAACATGGCGTTATATTGATGATAAAACAGGCGAACCAAAAGGTTTAGTCAAAATGGAAAAACAAGCCAATGGTACATACGCAGGAACCGCACTCAAAGCGACTCCTCGACCTGGTTATACAGCGAAAGAATTCTGCACCAATTGCCCTGCACCTTATACCAATAAGCCTATTATTGGCATGCAAGTTATTTCAGGTTTAAAAACTGAAGATCAAGTCAGCTATACCAATGGTAAAATTATTGATCCAGTATCAGGAAAATTATATAGTTTAAAAGGTAAAGTCAGTGCAAATGGTAAAAAGCTATTTTTACGTGGCTATATTGGTATTTCAGCCGTTGGTCGTAGCCAAACTTGGTTAAGAGTGGAATAGTTTTTAAATACCTGAGTAATAAAAATGCTGAATCAGCCCATGCTATTCAGCATTTTATATACATTGGATTGACTTAAATCTTAATTTTTCCACTCAAAGCCACTAAAAGTATCATCTTTTTTTAAAGTATTTTCAACAGCATTGGCAAGTTGCTTAATCATGCTCTGCGTGGCAATCTTTTTAAACCACACTTGTTCTTCATCTGCATGTGCTGAAATTTGACAGGTCAATACACCATCATCATTCAAATGACAATGTACACCTAGTCCAACAGGATGATTTTCTACACTTACCGCAATATTTTCTTCTGAATGCGTAGTTTTAGTCTTAAAACCATATTCTTTGAGCGATTTAGACAATAAATCAGTGACATAATCCTGAGTCACATGACATGCATTTTTTTCAATACCTTGGGTATTTACATGATTCTCACAGTTTGCTGTAAATTGTAATGTTCTCATCGCTTCATCCAAAAGGCTTTATATTTATATGGTTTTAGAATAAGCAATAAAAACAAAACAGCCAAGTATAAACTTGGCTGTTGTCGAACAAATATACAAAAATTAGACCAAAGAATTGTGCCTAAACCTGTTTAAAAATTATTCAGTCACCTGAATCTGTAAACCTGCCTGATTGGTCAATTGGGTAAATGTCGGGAAGCTTGTTGCAACCGTTTCTGTACCGACAATTCTAATTTCACCTGAATTACGCAGACCTGCCATTGAGAAACTCATGGCAATACGGTGATCATGATGCGATTCAATTTCGCCACCAGTGAAGATTGCACCCCACTCGCCTGCTTTACCTTTCCCTTCAATAATGATGCCATCTGCGGTTGGTGTACAGTCAATGCCCATAGTTTTCAAACCATCTGCCATCACTTGAATACGATCCGATTCTTTAACACGAAGTTCAGCAGCACCTGTCAAAATCGTTTGCCCTTCAGCACAAGCTGCAGCAATAAATAAAGATGGAAATTCATCAATCGCTAAAGGAACCTGATCTTCAGGCATATGAATGCCTTTGAGTGTACGTGTACCACGAATACGAATATCTGCAATCGGTTCACCGCCTGCAATACGTTCATTTTCAACGGTTAAATCAGCACCCATTTGTTTCAGGATTTCAATCACGCCTGTACGTGTTGGGTTAATGCCAACAGCTTCAAGAGTTACATCTGAACCTTCAGTAATTGCAGCACCAACCATAAAGAATGCAGCTGAAGAGATATCAGATGGCACCTGAATATCTGTACCAATTAGTGTTCCACCACCTTGTAGCGAAATACGATTACCTTCGGTTTTTACTTCATAACCAAAAGCACGGAGCATACGCTCAGAATGATCACGGGTAGGCTCAGGTTCAGTCACTGAAGTTTCACCCTCAGCCCATAAACCCGCCAAAAGAATCCCTGATTTCACTTGTGCAGATGCCATTGGCAAATCATAGTGAATACCTTTTAACGCTTGCGCACCTGTAATCGAAATTGGTGGCGTACCACGTTCACCCGTTGTTTGAATCTGTGCGCCCATTTCACGTAAGGGTTTTGCAATACGTTCCATTGGACGCTTCGACAGTGATGCATCACCTGTCATCACAGAATCAAAAGCTTGCGCCGACAACATACCTGAAAGCAGACGCATTGATGTACCTGAGTTGCCCATATACAGTGCAGTTTTCGGTGCTTTTAAACCGTTCATACCGACACCATGAATAGTTACTTCACCATTCTTAGGACCTTCAATACTGACGCCCATATCTCGGAACGCTTGCAAAGTTGCAAGTGCATCTTCACCTTCAAGAAAACCCGTTACATGCGTTGTACCTTCGGCAATCGCACCAAACATGATGGAGCGATGTGACACTGATTTGTCACCCGGCACGGTAAATTTACCTTTAAATGTCTTATCACCCGGCAAAATGGTAAATTGTTGTGTCACCTTATTTTTCTCCATCAAAGGTTTATTGGCAAGCATATGATTGAAATGCTGACGTGCTGCTTGAGCATGTCCGAGCAAACCCATCAAAGCCTGTGAATTTTCATTTTCAATGAGTTGGCGTAATGTTTTAAGTTGAGCTTCAAACCCATCTACAGCATTGAGTATTGCTTTTTTATTGGCAAAAAAGATGTCATGCCACATCTGCGGATCACTGGCTGCAATCCGTGAGAAATCACGAAAACCACCTGCGGCATAACGGAAAATATCGAAATTATCTTCACGGTTTGCCAATTGTTCAACCAAATTAAACGCCATCAAATGGGGTAAATGACTCGTATGTGCAAGCACTTCATCATGCTTTTCTACATCCATACAAATTACTTCAGCTTTGGCAGCTTGCCACATTTGAATCAGCTTTTCGACTGCCCAATCTGCACTGCTTGGCAATGGTGTGAGTATCACTTTATGATTGGCAAATAGATCGACTTTACCTGCATGTACGCCTGTATGTTCTGCCCCTGCAATCGGATGCCCCGGTACAAAACCCACTGGAAGTACATCACCAAATACAGCTTTGGCAGCATCAACTACATTACCTTTAGTGCTACCGACATCGGTAATAATGCAGTTTTCTGACAAATACGGCTGAATGCTTTCAAGTGCTTTTTGCGTTGCACGAACAGGCAAGGCTAAAACGACCAAATCAGCACCTTGAACCGCATCGGCAGGATCGCTAAAACCTTCAGAAATGAGCCCAAGTGCTTGAGCATCTTCCAAAGTTTTTTTCGAACGTGTAGATGCAACGACTGTTTCAGCTAAGTTTTCAGCCAAAATGACTCGGGCAAGACTTGAGCCAATGAGCCCAAGTCCAATAAATGCAACTTTTTTAAACATAGGTTGTGACATGACGCTATTTCAGACCTTCAACCTAAACTTAAAGTACCGCAATTGGGTATGAGCCCAATACACGCACTTCTTTCACTAATGGGCGAATTTCTTCAATCGCAGCTTTTACATTGTCCTGCTCTACATGACCTTCAAGATCAATAAAGAATACATATGCCCATTTTTCTGGCAATGCAGGACGCGTTTCAATACTGGTTAAGCTAATATTGTGTTTTGCAAACGGTGCAAGAATTTCAAGCAATGCTCCTGCACGATCGTGTGCTGAAATCAGTAATGATGATTTATCATTACCACTTTGAGGCACTTTTTCACGACCAATCACAAGGAAACGTGTGGTATTTTCAGGATTGTCTTCAATATTGCCATGCAAAATTTCAAGATCATAAATACTCGCAGCCACATCTGATGCAATTGCTGCCGAATGCCATTCATTACGAATACGACGAGCTGCTTCAGCATTGGAACTCAGCGCAACACGCTCTACACCCGGATAATGTGCATCCAACCAACCACGACACTGTGCCAAAGTTTGCTGATGCGCATAAATCTGTTTAATGCTGTCTTTGCGTGTATTTGCAGACACTAAAAATTGATGATGAATACGCAATTCAACTTCACCAATCACATTTAAATGCGATGCTTTAAAACAATCTAAAGTATGGTTCACAACACCTTCAGATGAGTTTTCTACAGGCACCAAACCATAATGCGCGCTACCTGCTTCCACTTCACGGAACACTTCATCAATGGTTGGCAATGGACGTACCACCGCATCTTGACCGAAATGTTTCAGGACTGCTGAATGTGTATATGTTCCTACAGGCCCTAAGAACGCGATACTTTGCGGTGCTTCAAGTGCCAAACATGCAGACATAATTTCACGGAATAAACGAGCCATTGTGGTATCTGACAAAGGTCCTTCATTACGCTCCATCACATTGCGTAGAACCTGAGCTTCACGTTCAGGACGATAAAACAACGGATTCTCTTCGGATGCAAATTTTGCTTTCGCAACTGCTTCAGCCAGCTTTGCACGGCGATTAATCAGTTGTTGAAGTTGTTGGTCTACAGAATCAATATCTTCACGAATTTTAGTGAGATCGAGAGAAGTTGCTTGTTGATCATCGTTGATCATTGTTATATCGCCCTATGAAAATCGAGATTACCCGAGGTTTTAAGTTTCTAGAGTATAACAATAGTTCAGTATGATTTGTTGTGCAATACGCCTTTTATCCAACAGCTTATTTCAATAAAAAAGAACTTCAATACGATAAAATACATTAGAAAATAATTTTTTACTTTTCAGTCATTCTTTCTGCAAAAAAAACTAAATAAGGAATAAAATTTGAAAATAAAATTTCCAAAATTGGTTCAAATTACGTTACATAACCATTTAACAACAAATGAAATATTAATGTTTACTCAAAATTTCGTATGCTTATAAAAATTACAGGTGTGCGAGAAAAACATGAATAAACGTATTGCTGTTCTCGTCACCCAAGATTTTGAAGATAGTGAATATCATGCTCCTGTGGAAGCATTTCGTGCTGCAAGCCATAGTGTACGAAACATTGAAAAACAAGCAGGAAATATTATCTACAGTCAGCAACGAAAATCATCTGTGAGTATCGACTTAGGTATCGATGAGATTTCTGTCCAAGATTTTGATGCGCTCATGATTCCCGGTGGACATTCACCTTATCACCTGAAAAAAGATCCCCGTTTTATTGATTTTTTACGCAGTTTTGCCAACGCCCAAAAACCTATTTTATTGTGTTGCCATAGTCCGCACTTACTTATCGATGCACAGATTGCAATTGGTCGACGTTTAATCTCAATCACGGAAAGCATTAAAGAACTCAAAGATGCAGGGGCTGTTATTTTTGACCGTGAAGTGGTCAATGACAATAACTTGTATATTTCTTCGCGCTCAACTTATGAACTACCTATTTTTATTGATGAATGTTTAAATGTTTTAAGAGCTTAATTAATTACTCACTGCGTTATTTTTAATTTAGAGCTCTATTTTTGATCTTGTTTGATGAAAGAGCTTTTTTATATATGCATATATAAAAGATAAAGCCATCCGAAGATAGCTTTATGCTTTTTTGATACTTTATTTTTTTAATATAAAAATTATCGACCGATCATGCCACGCGCCACAATTTCTTTCATAATCTCGTTAGTACCACCGTAAATACGTTGAATACGCGCATCGACAAAGAAACGAGAAATTGGGTATTCGACCATATAACCATAACCACCAAAAAGTTGCAGTAAACTGTCTGCTACTTTCATTTGCATATCTGAACTAAAACTTTTCAGTGCTGCGGCTGTTTCAACATCCAATTTCTTTTCTTTATACAAAGCCAAGTTTTGGTTATAAAATGCAGCGGTTGCAAGCTCATCAATTTTCGCTTGAGCCAGTACAAAACGTGTATTTTGGAAATTACCAATCGCCTGACCAAAAGCCTGACGCTCTGTCACATATTTAGTTGTGACATCAATCGCACCACGAATTGAGCCTAAAGCTGTTGCTGCAATTGCGGTACGTTCACGTGGAAGCTCTTGCATGAGGTAGGCAAAACCTTGCCCTGCTTTACCCAATAATTGATTTACAGGCACTTTGACATTGTCATAGAACAATTCAGAGGTATCTTGAGAATGCAAACCAATTTTGTCTAAGTTTGTGCCCTTTTTAAAACCCTCTAAATGTGTATCAACCAAAAGTAATGACACACCTTTTGCACGTGCTTGTGGATCTGTTTTGCACGCCAAAACCACCAAATCTGCATGCTGACCATTCGAAATAAAGGTTTTAGAACCATTTAACACATAATGATCACCATTTAAAATAGCAGATGAACGCATACCTTGTAAGTCAGAACCTGCACCCGGTTCAGTCATACCAATCGCACCAACCACTTCACCCGACACCATTTTTGGCAACCAATATTGTTTTTGTTCTTCATTGGCAATATTTAAAATATACGGCCCTGCAATTTCAGAATGACATGAAATAGCAGTTGATAATGAGCCATAACCTGCACGTGCAGATTCTTCGACCAGCATCAATGAATATTCAGTTGGAACACCATAACCACCATACTCTTCTGGCACATCGACACAGAGGTAACCATTTTCACCTAACAGTGTCCACACTGAACGAGGCATGATTCCTTCACGCTCCCACTGCTCATAATGTGGAGCAATATGTTCATTCATAAAACGTTTAAAGTTGTCTTTGAATAATTCCAAATCAGCATCATAAGCCAGCATTACATTTTCCTTGTATCACGATCATTTTGATTGTTATCGCCCCCATCCTAATCATTTTTGAAATGAAAAACATGAAACCTACGGTCATTTTTTATATCTACATCACTCAATGTGTAAAAATGTGCCACGCGTCACATTATTAATAATAAAATCTAAATTAAGACGTAAAATGTATAACAAAATATTCAAATAAGAATACCTTAAAAGTATTTTCTAGCAATTTCTTTAACTTTTTCTAAAAATTGTTAAATCAAAATAAATAAATAAAATAAAAAATAGATAAAATTCATATAAATAATAAGTAACATATATTTTATACAAAATACAAATACCTAATATTTTTTAAATAAATAATAGACATTAATATTGCTTAATTAATCTAAACAATATATTTGTTATTTCACAATATCTATTTAAAATCAACATGTTAAAAAAGCACAATATATTCACTGTATTGATTAAGTCTCAAATGACATTTTTTAAATAAATACCAAATAGAATCAATTTGGTGAAAGGAATCAATATGGAAATACATACAGATACTGAAAGTGAGCATCCCAAAAAGCCACAAAAATTCTATCAAGTACTCTATGTACAAGTCATCGCAGCCATTGTACTTGGTATATTACTGGGTCACTTTTATCCAGATGTAGGTACAAGTTTAAAACCGCTTGGCGATGCATTTATTAAACTTGTTAAAATGATTATTGCGCCTGTTATTTTCCTGACTGTTGTGACAGGAATTTCAGGCATGACCCATATGGCGAGTGTCGGACGTGTGGCCGGTAAAGCCATGCTGTACTTTTTAACTTTTTCTACACTTGCCCTTTTGGTCGGGATGACCGTTGCAAACTTGGTTCAACCCGGTAAAGGCTTGAATATTGATCCTGCAACATTAAAAACTGATAAAATTACCGAATATGCTCAAAAAGCTCACGATGCATCAATCGTTGACTTTCTTATGAATATTCTACCGACAACAATTTTAAGCCCACTCACCAGTGGTGACATCCTACAAGTGCTGTTTGTTGCAGTATTGTTTGGTTTGTCATTGGCTGCAATTGGTGAAAAAGGTAAACCGATTGTCGATCTTCTAAATAATTTAACAGCACCTGTTTTCCATCTTGTCGGCATGCTTATGAAGTTTGCTCCGATTGGTGCTTTTGGTGCTATGGCATTCACGATTGGTAAATATGGTATTGATAGTATTGGCAATTTATTTATGCTGATTTTGACTTTCTACTTTACCGCATTATTCTTTGTTCTTGTCATTTTAGGCGCAGTAGCTCGTTATAACGGCTTCTCGATCATTGATTTAATTCGTTATATTAAAGACGAATTGTGGTTGGTATTAGGTACATCTTCATCTGAAGCTGCGCTTCCATCACTCATGCGTAAAATGGAAAAAGCGGGCTGTGAAAAGTCTGTCGTTGGCTTGGTTGTTCCTACAGGTTATTCATTTAACTTAGATGGAACCAACATTTACATGACGATGGCTGCGCTGTTTATTGCACAAGCATGTAATATCGATTTAAGCCTACAAGATCAGTTTTTATTACTTCTCGTTGCCATGATTAGCTCAAAAGGTGCCGCAGGTGTCACAGGTGCAGGTTTTATTACCCTTGCAGCGACATTATCGGTTGTTCCTGCTGTACCTGTCGCAGGTATGGCATTGATCTTAGGTATTGATCGTTTCATGTCTGAATGTCGTGCGCTGACTAACTTTGTCGGTAATGCTTGCGCAACCATTGTTGTGGCTCGTTGGGACAATGCTTTAGATAAAGAACAACTTGATCGTACCTTGAAAAAACACCAATCTGTTCCGCAAGATTAAAACATTGTATTTATATTGTTTTAAAATCTACCCTTAAATAAAAACAGGACTTTAAACGTCCTGTTTTTTTATTGTATGAAAAATAAAATCTATATCCATTTTTTATTTAAATTTCAGCACAACAAAAAGGAAGCCTTAGCTTCCTCAATGATTTGATTTATAATATTATTTTTAATTTTAAGCCTTAAGCGTGTATTTGCTTACTCTCTTCAAGCATTTTACGATCCACTTCTTCAGGATTATTCAATGCGTGGTGAAGTTTTTCTGTATCTAACTGCCCAACCCATTTTGCAACAACAATGGTTGCCAAAGAATTACCGACCAAATTGGTCAAAGCACGTGCTTCCGACATGAAACGATCAATACCTAAGATCAATGCCAAACCTGCAACAGGAATATGACCCACCGCTGACAATGTTGCCGCCATAACAATAAAGCCTGAACCTGTTACACCAGCTGCACCCTTAGACGAAATTAACAACACCAAAAGCAAAGTCACTTGATGAGAAAAATCGAGCTGTGTATTGGTCGCTTGGGCAATAAAGATTGCTGCCATCGTTAAATAAATTGATGTACCATCTAAATTAAATGAATAACCTGTAGGAATAACCAAACCAACCACAGACTTTTCACAACCTGCAATTTCAAGCTTTTTCAACATACGTGGCAATACAGATTCTGATGATGATGTACCGAGTACAATCAACAATTCTTCACGAATCATGCGGATCATTTTTAAAATACTGAAACCACAAATACGACTAATTGTGCCCAATACCAAGAAAATAAACAGTAAACACGTAATATAGAAGCAAATAATCAGCTGAGCCAACTGCGCCAAACTGCCAATACCATATTTACCAATGGTATATGCCATTGCACCAAATGCACCAATTGGTGCAAGTTTCATGATCATATTTACAATGTTAAAGAACACATGTGAAACTTGATCAATAAACTTCAGTACAGGTTTGCCAGCTTCACCGAGTTTATGCAAAGCAAAACCAAATAAAATAGCAAAGAGCAATACTTGCAGAATTTCACCTTCTGCAAAAGCACCCACTACGGTATTTGGAATGATATTCATAAAGAAATCAAGCGTTGACTGTGATGCACCACTATCGACATATTTCGAAATGCCTGAAGTATCCAATTTACTTGGATCAACATTCATGCCGACACCCGGCTTGGCAATGTTAATCACCAATAAACCGATCAACAAAGCAATGGTGGAAACAATCTCGAAGTAAAGCAAAGCGATCCCGCCTGTTTTACCCACAGACTTCATGCTTTCCATACCTGCAATACCACTGACCACAGTACAGAAGATCACAGGTGCAATAATCATTTTAATCAGGTTAATAAATGCTTTACCCAATGGATAAAGTTGCTCACCTAAACCCGGAATATTTTTTTCAACGCCATTGATTATCTGCGTACTACTTGGGTAAAAATGCCCAACCAACACACCTGCAATAATGGCAACAATCACTTGAAAATAAAGTGATTTATATAAAGGTTGCTTAGCCATAATCAATCATTTACATCTTTAGGTATTGCACACCGATTTTCAGCAGTTCACAATATTTGAAATTTTCGTATATCAAAAAGATACACAGCCCTAAAACAAACCGCTACAAAGTGTAGAAGTAAAAATTTTAAACAAAAAATCTACTCAAAAAGCGCAAAGCTTTCCGAAAACAGCACTGCTATAACAGACAGAGATCATCAAATTTGCTCGGCATATAGCCGCAAATAAGTTGATCACGAGAGAATAGAAGATGAATAATAAAAATTAACCTTTTTAGTTTAATGAATTTTTCTTACTATTTTTCAAAGAATTGTTAAAATTGCTTAATGATTAAACGCAAATTTATTAGACATTAGTCGAATACACACTAAACAAGTTCATCTCAGATACTTTTATGTCATAGTGTAAATCTACGCTTTTGTTAAAAATAAGATCGACATATGCCTACTCAACGTAATCTCTATAAAGACTTTGAACACCCATTTGCTCAGTTTGTCCGTATTGTTGGAAAAGGAAAAAATGGAGCAAGATCATTAAGCTATGATGAAGCCTATCAAGCTTTTAGCATGATTTTAAAAGATGAAGTCCTAGATGTTCAGTTAGGGGCATTTCTTATGCTACTTCGAGTCAAAGAAGAATCTGTAGATGAATTACATGGCTTTGTACAGGCAACCAAAGACCAATTGAATTTTAAAACCCTCGATGTAGATCTTGATTGGTCATCATACGCAGGTAAGCGTAAACATTATCCATGGTTTTTACTTGCAGCATTGACCTTGGCAAAACACGGCTACAAAGTTGTGATGCATGGTGCTTCAGGACATACCATCAACAGACTATATACAGAACAAGTTTTAGAATATTTAGGCTTCCCCATTTGCCAAAATGAAAATGAAGTCGCTGAGCAACTAAAGCAACGCAATTTTGCCTATGTGCCTTTAGAAGTGATTTCACCGACTTTAAGCGATCTCATTAACCTACGTAATGTCATGGGCTTACGTTCCCCTATTCACACGCTTGCTCGCCTCATTAACCCCTTCAATGCCAAAGCCACCATGCAAGCTATTTTTCATCCTGCTTACAGAAGTTCGCACCAACAAGCTGCTTTCCAATTGGGTTATCAAAATATAGCTAAATTTTTAATAATATATCACAATAGGTCTTATGGGATACTCA
>CAXYZD010000023.1:0-25031 GCA_964293455.1 uncultured Acinetobacter sp.
AAAGTGGAAAAAGTTTGGCTAGAGTTCCGTCCGAATGATACGGTTGAAGTGCATTTACCTGAAAATTGTCCTGTGTGTGCTTCGCCTGTCGTAATGCCTGAAGGTGAAGCTTTGGCACGCTGTTCGGGAGGATTGTATTGTTCAGCACAGCGTATTGAGGCGATTCGCCATTTTGTTTCACGTAAAGCGATGGATATTGAAGGCTTGGGGGATCGTTGGGCAGAATCATTATTACATTTAGATTTACTCAATGATGTGGCGGATATTTACCATTTACATGAACATCGTGAAAAATTATTGACCATTGAAAAAATGGGTGAAAAGTCAGTTCAAAACTTGATTGATTCGATTGAAAACAGTAAAAAAACCACATTGGCCTCTTTTATTTATGCACTTGGTATTCGTGGGGTTGGTGAAACGACAGCGCGTATGTTAGCCAATACTTTTCAAACGTTGGATGCACTCCGTCAAGCAGATTTAGAAGCCTTAAAGAAAACACCCGATGTTGGTGATATTACGGCTGAATGGATTGTAGATTTCTTCCAAGCACCACATAACCTTGAGGTGGTGGATCGTTTACTTGCCGCAGGGATTCATTGGGATGCACCTGTCGCACCGAGCCGTCAGCCTTTAAATGGCGAGAGTTGGGTCGTTACAGGAACACTCAGTACCATGGGACGCGATGAAGCGACTCAATTGCTTCAAGCCCTAGGTGCACGTGTTAGTGGTAGTGTATCGAGTAAAACTAAATGCGTTGTTGCAGGTGAAAAAGCAGGCTCTAAATTAGAGAAAGCTGAAAAATTGAATATTCCTGTTTTAACTGAACAGCAATTTTTAGAATTCTTACAACAATATTCTGCGTAGGTGATTTACTTGAATATGTAGACTATTAATCATAAAAAACCACTGCTAAGCAGTGGTTTTTTTATTGGATATCATTCAAAGATTATTTAGAGGTTATTTGAGAAAAATAAACTTCTTCACCAAACCATCATCAATCATTTGTTGGAAATGTTCAACTAAACTCACTTCGATATTACGATAGTTCATTCCCAATTCTTTTCGACTTTTATTGGCATTGAAGAAAATCGGATAGCCCATATTTTTATCAACAAATGCACGGCTAAAACCGAAAGCAGGACCAAAGGCTTTAAAGGCAATTTTTGGTAGTTGATTACGTGGGAATGGATAAAAATTGCCAAAGTTTTTGCGTAAAATTTTGCCCATTTCCATGAGGCTGAGTGAACCACCGCTAATAATGTAGCGACCAGAAGCTGTTGAGCTAAATGCAGCAGCAATATGGGCATCGGCAACATCACGTACATCGACAATACCATTCCACATAGCAGGTACGCCTGCAAGCGTCATACCATTGGCAAACTGTTGTAAAACTTCAACGCTTCCCGATTGTGTGCCTGCTGTGAGTGAAGGACCAAGTACAAGCGCAGGGTTAATACAGATTAAATCCCAACGATTTTGAGCTTTTGCCATATCCCATGCTTTACGTTCAGCCATGACCTTTGAATAAGGATAAGGCTGATGTGTTGTTGAGCTGGTCGTATTCCAATGTGATTCATCAAAAATATTTTGTGGGGTCTGTAAAATATCGACCGCATCGCCATAGGTTGAAGCAATGCTTGACGTCACGATCACCCGCTTCACCGATTCCATCCGATTGACACTATTGAGCACATTTTCAGTACCTATAATGGCAGGTTCAATAATGTCTTTGATTGCATCTTTATAATTGGTTACGACAAAAGGCGATGCCATATGTAAGACAATTTCACAGCCTTGCATTGCAGTATCAAAAGAGCCTTCAGTGAGTAAATTTGCCTCAAAAAATTTGAGCGTGCCAGGGGTTTGAGCTGCAATTTTTTCTAAATGCTGATAGCTTGTTTTTTTTGCCAAGTTACGAACCGTTCCATGTACCGTGAAACCTTGTTCGAGTAATTTTTGAATTACCCAACTGGCAATATAACCTGTCGCACCTGTAACCAAAATGGGCGAAGTAGTGTTTCCCTCTGACATGATATGTTCCTTTATTTTAAGTGGCGAAGCTCAAAGTGATTAAGATCAAATATATAAAGATCATCGTACGTGATCATCATGTAAATTCTAACATTAACCTTTGTTAGAGCATATGCGTTTAAAGTGAATAAATAATGTCGTCATAGTCAGTTATTTTAATGTTGAATAAGAAGCATTGTGAATGGTTACAAAAATGAAGCAATACGTATTTTTTTTAAAATAAATAGTGTGAGTAGGGTAAAGATTTCGCAAAGGTTTATTTTATATATGGAAAATGAAAAATGCTTACTGCAAATGCGTATGCTTATCATTTTAATTTTATAAAAATCATAAACTTACAAATTTATTATTTTGCAATATTGATGAGAATTGTCCATAATGCTGAAAAAGGGTATGGAGTATTTGAAATGCGTGGCAATCCAGAAGTTGTAGATTATCTAAATATGTTGATCGGTGGTGAACTGGCTGCTCGTGATCAATATTTAATTCATTCTCGTATGTATGAAGATTGGGGCTTATCTAAAATCTTTGAGCGTATCGATCATGAAAGCCAAGAAGAAGCACAACATGCCGATGCTTTAATTCGCCGTGTATTGTTCCTCGATGGCACACCGAATATGAATCGTGATGGTATTGAAACGGGTACAGATGTTGTGACTTGTTTAAAAGCCGATTTGGCACTTGAGTATCATGTGCGTGATAAATTGGCACAGGGCGTAAAACTGTGTGAAGAAAAAGGCGACTACGTAACACGTGATATGCTCCGTCAGCAAATGAATGACACGGAAGAAGATCATACGTATTGGCTTGAAAAACAATTAGGTTTGATTGAATTAATTGGTTTACAAAACTATATTCAATCGCAAATGTAAGTTGAATTGAATGCAGAAAAGCTCAGAGTGATCTGGGCTTTTTTTTATGTGTAATTTTTTAACTCAAATGTGAATATCAATCTAAGCGATAAAATAAAAAAGCCCAACACTCGTGCTGGGTGGGAAAACTGAAAATATTTAAAATCTATTCAGTATTCTAAAATTAATGATAACCATGTAATTGACGATATAGACCGGGTGTTACACCAGTCCACTTTTTAAATGCACGGTGGAAGGTACTCGTTTCACTAAAGCCGACCTGTTGAGCCACATCTTCCAGCGTCAAATCAGGATTGAGCAACAAGTGAATGGCTGCATCACGGCGTAAAGCATCTTTCACACCTTGATAACTCTTGCCTTCAGCGGCAAGGCGACGACGTAAAGTTTGCGGTGATAAATATAGCATTGAGGCAACATCATTCAGCGTTGGCATTTCTTCGCCAATTTGGCTTTTTAATACTTCACGAATACGAGAGGTCAATGAATTGGTATTTTTAAATTTAACCAATAGCTGTGCAGGTGCAGCTTTTAGAAATTCTTCTAAACTTGCAGCATCTTGACGAATGGGTAAGTCTAAATAGTCCGCTGCAAAGGTAATTTCGGTACGTGGCATGTCAAATTGCATCACAGGTGCAAAGAACAATGCATCGTATTCATCGGCATGATTTGGACGAGGGTAGCCAAAATGTACACGTTCAAGCGGAATACGGCGTTCAATCAGCCAAGAAGCTAAACCATGCCAAATCATTAGCATACTTTCAGTCAAAAAATGATCTGGATCGAGTGTTCTTGGAATAAGTGGAACTAAGCGCGCTTCATGCTTATCACGCTCAACGGAAACAGACCATTCATCACCAAATAATTTATAAAATTGTGATGAAAGTTCTAAGGCTTCACCCAATGTTTTGGCATGAATAATCAACTGACACATAATGGCAAAAGAGCCAAGTCGACGAGGTTGAATATCAAAACCAACGTGCTCATCCTGAGTCACCATCCATAACATTTTGATGAAACGGGTGTATTGTTCAGGGGAAATACGTGCTTTCGGTTGGCGAAGGAGTTCAGCTTCAATTCCGACATGCGAAAGTAAAGTTTCGACATCCATACCAAGGCGTTTAACCCCAGTCAGTGCCGCATTGACAAAATGGATACTGATCGTATCACGACTCATGTTAAATCCTTCAGTCTCTTTGATGTTCACGTATACCTGACCTAAATGACGCTAAAAAAATTATAAATAGCAATTTACAACAGTGTAAATCTGCTTTTTACATAATAAGTTGCCGAAATGATCAAGGTAAATGGCTGAACATGACATTGTTATGTTAGTTTTATATTTCTAATATGATATAAAAATCAACCTTAAATTGGTAAAAATAATATGACAGCTGCTTTGAAAGGATTGAAAGTACTCGACTTTTCCACATTATTGCCGGGTCCATTTGCGACCATGTATCTTGCGGACTTGGGTGCAGAAGTGATCCATATTGAGTCTCCGACTCGTCCGGACTTGGTTCGCCTGCTACCACCGTATGCTAATGGACAGGCAACTTCACATAGTTATTTGAATCGTAATAAGCAATCGATTGCACTCGATTTAAAAGACCCTAAAAGTATTGAATTGATTAAACAGAAAATTTCAGACTACGACATTGTAGTTGAGCAATTTCGTCCCGGTGTTATGCAGCGTTTAGGTTTGGATTATCATACTTTGGCTGAAATCAATCCAAAATTGATCTATTGCTCAATTACAGGCTATGGTCAAAATGGACACTATAAAGATAAAGCAGGGCATGACATTAACTACATCTCCCTGTCAGGGATTGCTGGGCATAGCGGTCGTCAAGACAGTGGCCCACCGCCAATGGGTATTCAAATTGCAGATGTCGCTGGTGGGTCATTGCATGCGGTGATTGGTTTGATGGCAGCCGTGATTGAGCGTCAAAGCAGTGGTTTAGGGCAATATATTGATATTTCTATGACCGATTGTGTGGTGAGCATGAACAATATGGCTGCATCGGCAAGTTTAGCGGGTGGACAGCATCAGCAAGTGGAAGGTGAGCATTTAAATGGTGGCACATTTTATGATTATTATGAAACGATTGATGGGCGATATATTTCGATTGGTAGTTTAGAACCTCAGTTTATGAGTGGTTTGGCGGCTGCACTTGAATTGCCAATTTTGCTGGAAAAAGGTGCTTCATTTGATCCTGACGATCGTAAAATAGTGAAGCAAGCGCTGAGAGAGAAAATAAAATCAGAGTCTTTCGATGTGTGGAAAACGTTATTTGCTCAGCTTGATGTTTGTGTTGAACCAGTTCTAAAGCTTGAAGAAGCATTAGATTCAGCTTTAGCAAGGGAACGTGATTGGGTCGTGAATGTGCCATTAAGCTCAAATAGTGAAGCCACTGAACCGCAGTTAGCATTGCCGATTAAATTTTCACGTTCAAGAAGCCGTTATGACTTTATTGGTCAGCCATTGGGTGCAGGTGAATGGTAATTTTCGACATTTGAAGTGAAAAATTAGAAATAAATTGAAAGGTCGACATGTGTCGACTTTTTTATTTTGACGTAAAGGTAAAATTGAGCGCCATTGAGTTTATGGATATATTGATATTTAGGTCTGTTTTGTTGAATGAGCTGTAGACATATCTTTGTTTTTTAATGTGGTTTAGCTTTGAATTTCATGTACAAATATTGCACTTTTTATATGGGATAGGTCATAATTAAACCATCGACTAAAGTCTATACTTAAACAATGACCACGGATGGAAAGGTTGAAATGGATTTAATACAAAGCAATGGTCAACCTCGTTATGGACGTTTCGATCAAGTTCCGACTTCAATTGATGTAGAGCGCTATGAATACAAAACGCCCTATGGAAAAACGCTTAAAGGATGGCGTAAACAGCTTAAATATAAAAAATTTAAATTTTGTGGTATCCAACATGCTGAATATACTATTGGTATTGCCATCGCAGATATTGGTTGGGCAGGGCATGGATTTATTTATGTCTATAACCATGAAACGCAAGAAGTATTGGAATGGAATGCGAATACCATTTTAGGGCGTGGTGCTACAGTAGATGAACAACCTTTATTTAGCCAAAGTCATTTTAGTAAATCGCCTTTTGAATTTGAAATGCAACATGCCAATGGTGTACGTTATATCACGGTAAAAAGACATGGTGATGTACAACTCAAAGCTCGAATTTTTTGTGCAGGCACATCACCACTGAGTTTATGTAGTCCAAATGGTATCAATGGTTGGACGTATACGCAGAAAAAAACCACGTTGGCTGTAGAAGGTTTTTTTATCAATAAACAAAAACAAACCATTGAATTTAATGAAAAGAGCTTTGCTTCATTGGATGATACCTGCGGCTTTTTACGCCCTGAAACTGCATGGTTTTGGTTATCGTGCAATTTTTGGGACACTGAAGGTAAGCGAGTGGGTATTAACTTAGCTTCTGGGGTGAATGAAAGTTTTGGCAATGAAAATTGTTTATGGATCAATGGTACTTTGTATGCTGTTGCCGATGTGTTGTTTGTGAAACAGGATAATCAACATTGGACTATTCAATCCTTAGATCAAAAGTTGAATTTAAGCATTGAAACGGGATGGCGTCGTTTTGAAAATCTCAATTTAAGATTGGTCGGCAGTCAGTTTAGTCAGTGGCAATCACGCGTGAGTGGTACGATTCAAACAGAACAGGGCGAAACGATTCATTTACATCGAGAATATGGTTTACTCGAACAACACTATGCAAAGTGGTGATTGATCTTGAGTGGTGAAATTAGCCGTGAAGTGTGTAAAGGCGGCTGTTCGTATTGAAGACAGCCACCTTTTTATTTAGGTTGGTTTTAACGAGCAGCTTGCCAAAAAGCCTCACCTGCAGAAATCGGGTCATCGGTTTCAGCCAAAGTATCAATCCAAGTTTGATATTGGCGAATGACAGGATGTTGACTCGGATGGAAATCGGCTTTAAACCAATCTTGATATTGTTGACGCATTGCCGACAATTTGCCTTCTTTTCCGAAGAACCACGGTAAACCTTGAATGGCAAATTTGGCACGTTCTAAGCGGTTAAAACCATCATATTTGAGCATGACATTGGCACGATAAAAGGTAAAACCAAACATTTGTATCGTGATAAAAGTCAGTGCAAATTTACGTAAGCGCTCAGAAACCTCGCCAACCTCTTGCATGACATCAAAAGCTACATCACGATGTTCCATCTCTTCAATGGCATGCCAAGCAAACAGCGCACGGACATAAGGATGAACATCCATAAGCGTTTCTTTCTTGCTATAAAACGTTTCAGCCATCATTGCCGTTAAATGTTCAGCCGCGGCTGTCATGGCAATGTTGTATTGCTTGGAGCGATTTTTAATGAGATAAGAAAAGCGATCATCCATAAATTTTACAAAGTCATCTACAGGCATGCCTTGCTTTTTCATTTCGTTGTTCATGCGGTCATGGGCAAGACCATGTTGAGCTTCTTGTTGAATGAAATCGGTGACTTTTTGTTGTAATACATCATCTGTAATACGGTCACGTAAAGCACGCACACTTTGAATAAAATAACGTTCGCCGACAGGAAAAGTCAGACTTAATGCATCAAACATACGGGTACGAAATGGGTCGCCACCAAACCAAAAGCGAGGAATTTGATCAAGTTTAAAGTCGAGATTTTTACGCACGACAGGATCAACTTGATGTTGGATATAAGCATTCATAGCAATTCCTTTTTTATATTTTTCAGTGTTCTATTTTTAGATAGTTGTTAAACCTGCTTGCCAAAAAGCCTCACCTGCTGCAATCGGATCGTTGGTTTCGGCTAAGGTGTCAATCCAAACTTGATACTGTGCAATGATTGGGTGCTGACTTGGGTGAAATGTCGGATTGTACCAATCCATATAGGCTGAGCGCATACGGGTGAGCATGCCTTTTTTACCTACGAACCAAGGCAAACCTGCATAAGCCATTTTGAGGCGTTCCATACGACTGAAACCATCTGCACGTAACATGACATTAGCACGGTAAGAGGTAAATCCAAGCATTGCAACGGTGGTTAGTGCAAGGCTAAATTTACGAATATGTTCAGGCACTTCACCGACTTGTTGCATCACATCAAAGGCCACATCCCGATGTTCCATTTCTTCAATGGAATGCCATGCAAGGAGTGCACGAACATAGGGATGCGCATCTTTTAAGGTTTCTTTTTGGCTATAAAAAGTATCTGCCATGAGTGCGGTCAGATGCTCTGCTGCTGCGGTCATAGCAATGTTGTATTGTGGAGAACGATTTTTAATTTCTGATTTAAATAAACGGGTTAAAAAGCTGATGAACTGATCAATCGGCATACCTTGATCACGCATGACCTGATTCATTTTGTCATGTGCCATGCCATGTTGCGCTTCTTGACGAATAAAGTCTGCAACTCGTTTTTGTAAATTGGGGTCTTGAATTTTGTCACGAAATAGGCGGACGGATTCAATAAAATAGCGTTCACCATCAGGGAACGTGAGGCTGAGCGCATCAAACATACGAGTACGAAAAGGATCTCCGCCGAACCAAAAACGAGGAATTTCATCGAGTTTAAAATCGAGTTGGGTGCGAACCACAGGTTCAGCTTGATATTTTACTAATGCATTCATTTTATTTTACTGACATCACTAGAATAATTGCAGTATGTCGGGCTTTTATAATTTTGTTTTGACAGTGCCTGCTATTTTTTATACATTTTACGACAGAGTGAAAATTAAGCATGTCAAAATAATAACTTTATATGAGTTTAGATGTATGCAGGATTTAGATATTCCGAATGGCTATTTTCATCTTTGGCAATTGTATGTGTCAGAGCAGGGCGTCGATGTGCTGAATACAGATTTTTTACATAATGAACGTGATGCTTTACAGCGGATTTTAAACTTACCGATTGATGCACAATCGCCCTATTTATTTTTTCATCAATTGATTGAAAAAACACGAATAACATTGAATCGTCCAAATATCATCTTTGATATGGCGCAGTACGTACGACCTGAGCATTTTGGAGTTCTCGGCTATATGGCTTCACGTAGCACCACGGTTGCGGAAGCCTTACAAAATATTTTACGTTTCAGTCGTTTGGTGATTGATGGTGATCATATTATTCCTATGCAAATGCATCATTATGGACATAATGTGCATGTGGTTTGGCCATTTCACCATGAAAAATACATATTGCTCAATGAACTGACCACCGCACTGATGATGTATTTGGCACGTAAAATTGTACCTGCTGATCAGTTTCCTTTACGCAGTGTGCATTTTGCTCATCCACCACAAATGGCAATCTATCATTATCAAAAATTCTATGCCTGTGAGGTGCTGTTTCAGCAAACTGAATATTGTTTTGTTTTGGGTTTAGATGGTTTAGATCTTAAAATTCAGCAAGCGGATCCCCCACTTATGCAAATGTTAGTGCGTCAAGCTGAAGAAGCGATTGCTTCAAAGCCACGCTATGAAACCATCGCTGAGCAGCTACATTTGATTGTGGCGGAATATTTTCGCCTAGAAGAACAAGCACCGAAAATTGAGCAGATTAGCCAAGCTTTACATATTTCTAGTCGGACTTTACAGCGACAATTGTCTGATTTGGGCACATCATTTAAAAAAATTATTGAATATGAACGCATGAAGCGTTGTGAGCAATTACTGCAAGAGCAGCGACACTTGACTGATATTGCCATGAAGCTAGGTTATTCCGATCAATCCGCATTAGCACGAGCGTATAAGGCGTATAGCGGTCAGACTTTATTGCAAAAAAAACAACAATTGAAATAAAACAGGCAATCCGAAGATCGCCTGAAAAATAAATGTATCAATAAAAATTAAGCATTTATAGAGATTTTAATTTTGGAAATCTAAATATAATGGCTAAGATTGCAAAAATGGCTAAGACCCAACAATAATAAATTGAACCAATCAATTCAACAGGAGAGATTTTTGCAATTGAACAGGCTAAAAGTAGCTGCGCACCATAAGGAATAATCCCTTGAATTACACAAGAGAAAATGTCCATAAAGGCTGCTGCACGTTTAGGATCAACGCCATAAGCATGAGCCACTTCACGTGCCATATCACCCGATAAAATAATTGCAACAGTATTGTTTGCCACAAATAAATTGGAAAAAATCACCAAAAAGCTAATGCCAATTTCACCTGCACGTTGTTTACCGACTTTAAATAAACGGGTGAGGGCATAAATACGTTGAATCAGCCATTCCAAACCGCCTTCTTTTTGCATAATGGCAGACAAACCACCTAAGAGCATCGATAGTAATGCCACCTCAAACATGCTGACAAAGCCATCATAAATAGCAGTATTTAGTTTGAGTATGTCAAATTCAGGTGTAGAGATCAGTCCCATTATCCCTGAGAGTAAAACACCAAGACTGAGTACAGCGAGCACATGCAAGCGTGTGAATGCCAAGAAAAAAACGGCAACATAGGGCAAAATCAACCAAATGTTATAGGCTTGATACTCAATGTGCTGTGATGAATGGCTTGAAAATATATAGATCAAAATCGTGATGATTGCCGCAGGTAAAGCAATCCAAATATTGACTCGAAATTTATCTCTGAGTTCGACATTTAAACTACGCGTTGCCGCAATGGTGGTGTCTGAAATCATCGATAAGTTATCGCCAAACATGGCACCACTCACCACAGCGCCAATAGTAAAAATTGCGGTTAAATCAGTGGCTTGTGAAAAGCCAAAGGCGATTGGGGCACAGGCTGCAATCGTTCCCATCGATGTTCCCATTGCAGTGGCAATAAATGCTGAAATGATAAACAGCATTGGCAAGACAAAAGTCGGTGGAATAATGGATAAACCAAATTGAACCGTTGCATCGACACTCCCAATTGCACTTGAGACACTTGCAAAAGCCCCTGCAAACATGAACACCATAAACATCAAAATTAAATTGGGGTGGCTTGCACCTTCTAAAAATTGATCAATCGCATGGTTAAGTTTTTCACGATGTAACAGTACTGCCAAAAGTAAGGCAGGAATAATTGCCACAGGTGCTTTCAATTGATAAAAAGCAAACTCAGTACCAATGATGGTATGGTAAATACCGCTACCTAAAAAGACAGCCAAAAAGACCATCAACGGTAAAAGTGCAATTGCACGAGCTTGTACCTGATGGTGTGGGAGAGTGGACATAAATAAAAAAATTAAAAGAAAACTCATACAGTATAAACAGATTTTGCTATTTCTTAAAATCACTTGATTCAGCTTGTAGATCATGTGTTTTTGGTTATTTGATTGATTTAAAACAAAAATGATATTTATTTTAAAGTTTTAGCTTGGCTGAAAATAGGAATCTTTGATCATTGTCCTGAGCACTGAAATAGCGCTAAATGAGGTCGTTGGGTTGTGGTCTTATTTTTGTATAAATACGGCTTTGTATTATGCTACTGTGACAGACTATTCTTTGTGTAAAAAATAGCGTTACAATTAACACTTAAAATGCAACGACTTGTATTTATACATTCACTCCTCAAGTTTTAACAATTCAAGGAAAGTACACTGCCATGTCACGTTTAGCTACCCGATTTGCACAGCTTAAATCTCAACAGCGTAAAGCTTTGGTTTCTTATGTGATGGCGGGTGACCCACAACCTCATGTAACCGTTCCATTGTTACATCAGATGGTGGAAGCGGGTGTGGATGTACTCGAATTGGGATTGCCATTTTCAGATCCAATGGCCGATGGCCCTGTCATTGCACTTGCCGCAGAGCGTGCGTTGGCTGCAGGCACAAATACCTTTGATGCGTTGAATATGGTCAAAGCATTTCGTGAAAAAGACACCACTACACCGGTTGTTTTAATGGGCTATTTAAATCCTGTTGAAGTGATTGGTTATGAAAAGTTTGTGGCATATGCCTCTGACTGTGGCGTCGATGGTGTACTTCTTGTGGATTTACCGCCTGAAGAAGCGAAAGATTTAGATGTTGTATTGCAAAAATACAACATGGATCAAATCTTTTTACTTGCACCAACATCGACAGATGAACGTATTGAGCATGTGGTTAAACAGGCATCGGGCTTTATTTACTATGTTTCGTTGAAAGGCGTAACAGGTGCAGCAACATTGGATACTGCTGAAGTGGCAGCACGTATTGAGAAAATCAAAACCTTTACTGATATTCCAGTTGGTGTGGGTTTTGGTATTAGTGATGCAGCCTCTGCAAAAGCAGTGGGTGCAGTTGCCGATGCCGTGATTGTCGGAAGTGCGTTTGTTAAGCCATTTGCCAGCCTGGCACCCGAGCAAGCCGTTGAGCTAGCGGTGAATAAAGTCAAGGAGCTTCGAGCAGCGCTCGATGAGTTAGTATGAATCAAGAAGTAAAAACAGGGAAAATTCTCAGTCCATCAACGCCGTGGACAGATCGTTCGATTCCGGGCATTTTAGCGCTAAATCAACAGCAAACCATTAAAGCTACATTTACTGAGCCAACAATTGAATGCCCTGAGTGCCATGCACTGGTGACACGTACAGCAATGTCTTTCAATGCCTATGTTTGTCCATCATGTGATGAACATTTGAAAATGAAAGCACGTGACCGCTTAAATTGGTTCTTTGATAATGTCACGGCTGAATTGGGTCAAGAGTTTGTTGCAAAAGATCCACTGCATTTTGTAGACAGTAAACCGTATCCAACACGTATGAAAGAAGCGCAGGATAAAACCGGTGAAACTGAAGCATTGATTGTGATGCAAGGTCAGTTGAAAAACATTCCAATGGTTGCGTGTGCATTTGAATTCGACTTTATGGGCGGTTCAATGGGTACGGTTGTGGGTGATCGTTTTGTGCAAGCGGCAGAAAAAGCCATTGCAACAAAACAACCGCTCATCTGTTTTGCAGCTTCAGGTGGTGCACGTATGCAAGAAGGCATGTTGTCTTTGATGCAAATGGCACGTACATCGGCAGTGATTCAAAAAATGAAAGATGCACGTTTACCGTACATCGTAGTTTTAACCAATCCTGTTTATGGTGGTGTAACTGCATCATTGGCAATGTTGGGTGATGTACATTTTGCAGAACCTAAAGCCATGATTGGTTTTGCAGGTAAGCGAGTGATTGAGCAAACAGTACGTGAAAAATTGGAAGAACCATTCCAACGTGCAGAATTTTTGCTTGATCATGGTGTAATCGATCAAATTGTCCATCGTCATGCATTACGTGATACTGTATCTCGTATTGTAGCGAAACTGATGAATTTGCCTTGAATGACACAGCACCATTAAGCAATACACCATCAAATATTGATGATTTACAAACATGGCTCGATTATTGGAGCCATGTTCACGTTACAGGGATTGATTTAGGTCTAGAAAGGGTCATTCCTGTGGCGGAACAACTCGGTGTTATGCGCCCGAATGCTAAAGTCATTACGGTTGCGGGCACCAATGGTAAAGGCTCAACCACGACAACTTTGGCGGCAATTTTAAATGCACAAGGTTTAAATGTTGGGCTGTATCAATCACCGCATATTTATCGCTTCAATGAGCGTGTCAAATTACAAGGTCAAGAAGTTAGCGATCAAACACTGATTGATGCCTTTGTTCAAGTCGATCAAGCACGCCGTGTCTGCAACTTAACTTTGTCTTTTTTTGAAGCAACCACTTTGGCTGCTTTTGTCATTTTTAAACAACAGCAATGTGATGTTTGGGTACTAGAAGTCGGTCTAGGCGGTCGCTTAGATGTGGTCAATGTGATAGATCCTGATGTTGCAGTCATTACCAATATTGGGCTTGATCATACCGATTGGCTCGGTGACACCATTGAAAAAATTGCATTTGAAAAAGCAGGCATTATTCGTCCAAATATTCCAGTGATTTTTGGTGGTCAGCAAGATATGCCGCAAGCCATTCAAAATAAAGCAGATGAAAGTCAGGCAACTTTGTATGCTATTAATCGTGATTATTTTTATAAAGATTCGGAAGATGGTCAAACTTGGGATTTTGCAAGCTCAGGTACAACACTCAAATTACCGCTAGGCGCGCTTGCACTTGAAAATATTTCGACCGCAGTCGCAGCGATTTTGGTCAGTGGGTTAAAAGTTTCTCAACAAGCAATTGCACAAGGCATTGTCAATGCAAAGTTGCAAGGACGTTTTGAAGTTCGTCAAATTCAAGATAAAACAGTCATTTTTGATGCTGGACACAATCCGCATGGTGTAGAATTTTTGTTAAAGCAATTGCGAAAATTCTTAGAATACAATAAACAGTACACAGAAGTGATTGCAGTTTTTTCAATGTTGGCCGATAAAGATATTCAATCTGTTGTAGAGTCATTGAAAAGTACTGTCAAAATGTGGAAAATTGCGCCAATGACTGTGCCTCGTGCCGCGCCATTGCAACAATTAGAAACAGCGTTGGTCGGTGAAGTCGTTCAACAATTTAATCATGTACAAGCAGCATTTCAGTCAGCCATTAAAGAGACAAAGAATAATCAGCTGATACTGGTGTGCGGTTCGTTTCATACTTTGGAAGCGGTCTGGGAGTATCTGGAAGAATGTCAATGAATAACAAACAACGCTGGATGGGTGGTGTTGTTTTATTGGGTGGTGGCGTTTTATTGGCAGCATTGCTTTTAAAAGGTCAGGAAGAGATTCACCAGAAACAGGCACCGACTGTACCAGCAGGACAGGCTCAAAAAACAAATCAAGTTGTACCCATGGGTGAGGCTGTTCAGTTACAGCCTTTAACTGTGGATGTCGCAACTGAAAAACGCTTACTTGAAGAACAAAAGCGTTCGCGTGAACGTGCAGTTGCAGAACAAGAAGTCAAAGCGGCAGAATTTTTACGTATGCAACAGCAAGCAGAAGCGGATGCTGCGCGTAAAGCTGCGGAAGAGTATGCTGCAATGAATGCACGTCGTAATGCCGCGGCAGTTCGTGAAGGCACAGATTTACCGCCTGAAATGGCTCAGGATGACAAAGCTAAAGCACAGCAAAAAACAGATGATCAAAAAAAATTAGAAGCACAAAAAAAAATCGATGCTGAAAAAAAGCTGAATGAACAGAAACGTCAGGCTGCTGAGCTAGAGAGTAAAGCGATCGAGGAAAAGAAACGTAAGGCTCAAGAAGATGCTAAGAAAAAAGCAGATATTCAAAAGGTAGACGCTGATAAAAAAGCCGAAGCTGATCGTAAAAAAGCTGAAGCGGATAAAAAATCTGCCGAAGAGAAGAAGCATAAGGAACAAGAAGCTGCTAAAAAGAAAGCTGAAGCCGAGAAAGCTCGTAAGCTTTTAGACGAAGGTGAGCATAGTAATAAGCAGTGGATGGTTCAAGTCGCTCTTGCTGCCAATGAAGAAAATGCTGATGCAGTAGCTTCAAAGTTACGTGCAAAAGGCTATAAGGTTACGCAAAGTAAAACATCCAAAGGCATTCGTATTATGGTTGGGCCATCTAAAGACCGTGATGCAGCAGATGCAACACGGAAGAAGATCAATGCGGATGAAAGTTTAGGGATGAAATCTGCATGGATTAATGAGTGGACGCCTTTAGATAAACGTTAAAACTTTATAGATCGTGTTTAATTTAAGATGGATTTGCGAGTTGCTCGCGAATCCATCTTATATTTTCAGGGGTGAATAAGGCTTCAATGTTGCGCCAAATTGGATGAAAACCATAACCACCATGCTTCATTTCATTTAAAGCATCGTCTGTTGACCAATTTTGAAAAATAATCCGATACATCGCAATACTTGCACCTGTACGGTCTGAGCCATGATAACAATGTACTAAAACTTTCTGATTATTTTGTTCAGCTTTTTGTATGGTCTGCATGACAGCTAGTAAGTCATTACGGTCAATTGCCCATGTGTTGATGGGAATATGCACTTGTTGAAAAGGTTGGTTTGCCAATACCGTTTTATCTTTATTTCGATTACGTAAATTAATCACGATATCAATTTTATTTTCTTTGAGTAATGGAATGAGTTCTGCATTTGGTTGTTCACTACGATAAACCACTTCACTGATTTTATAAAAATTACTTGGTGTGTTGAGTAAACTGCCCCATTGGTGAGGACGTTGATCTTGCGGCAGTGCATCGGTGGTCATACAACCACTGAGCAGTGCAATACTGAGTATAGTTGCACTCAGTATAGGAAATTTAAAGTTGCTTGTTGTTTGACGATTAAGATGAGTTGGATTTGACATATAAAGCCTTGTTGCATTTATTCGTTGTGTTCATGGAAAGTAGATGAAGACTGACTTCATTTAAAAATTTTAAGGCTTTATATAACGATAAAGTTCGACAGGATCATGTGCGCAGATGATTTCAATTTCAG
Organism: uncultured Acinetobacter sp.; assembly: GCA_964293455.1. GTDB lineage: Bacteria > Pseudomonadota > Gammaproteobacteria > Pseudomonadales > Moraxellaceae > Acinetobacter. The sequence goes on from CAXYZD010000023.1 coordinate 16,264, forward strand.
GATGCGTACTTGCAAGTGATTGAATAGATTTTAGGGTTTGAATACGTTGTAAATTATCATAAGCAAATAATCGCTCTGTAATTTTTAAAGCGGGTAGCCTATGTTTTGGATCAAGTTCTACGTGGGTGTAGTAGGCATCACCACAGAATAATAACCAATTGTTTTGCTGTTTAATGGCAATACCACAGTGTCCTGCTGTATGCCCTAAAAGAGGAATCAGTAAAATTTCATCTTTAAAGAGACTTAATCCTTGTACATTGCTGAAATTGAACCAAGCATTTGTGCTCATCGGCTCAATAAAATTCCAATGCCGATGTTGTTTAAATTGTTCTTGTCGATAGCGCAGTTTATTTTTCCAATGAAATGAATGTGCTGCATTATATTCAGTCGACAGGATATGCACGGTTGCATGAGGGAAGTCAGAAATACCGCCTGCATGATCAAAGTCTAAATGACTGACCAAAATATGTCGTACATCTGTAGGCTGAAACCCCAGTTGTTGAATTTGTGCAATTGCAGTGAGATTGAAATCAATTTGGATTGCGCCCATTCGTGCAACAGCATTGCCTAAGCGTTGTTTAGGATCTAAGTAATCTTGAATACCGTAGCCTGTATCGATCAGTACTAATCCTTGATCGGTTTCAATGAGTAAGCAATGACAAATAATTTTAGCTTTTAAACCCTTTTGCCCAAAGAGAGGGGCACAAGTTGGGCACATGGTGCCGCAGTGTAAATGATGTACTTTGTAAATCATGAATGATTTATTCTTAAAATATCTTGATGATTTTATAACCTGAAATAAATATGTTAGCTAATTTTTTTATGATTGTTTTTGTGAAGGTTTTGAGTAACTTCCGATAACATTCACTATTGATGGCTAGATCATCAAAAAGAACCCATCCGAAGATGGGCATTGGAGAATGTTAGCTTTTACTTTTATTGTTTTACTTGAAATTATTTTTTGATTGAGCTTGTTTCATTTTTAGCTTTTTTTATTGGGCTGTGGCGTGAGTCGTAGGTAAGGTGTGACTGCGGTATAACCTTTTGGAAAACGTTGCTTGATTTCATCTTCATCTTTTAAAGAAGGCACAATGACGACATCGTCACCCTCTTGCCAATTGGCAGGTGTGGCAACTTTGTAATTATCGGTCAGTTGTAGAGAATCAATCACACGTAGAATTTCATGGAAATTACGTCCTGTAGACGCGGGATAAGTAATGATGAGACGAACTTTTTTGTTTGGATCAATAATGACTAAAGATCGAACTGTTAAAGTTTCACTCGCATTGGGATGAATAAAGTCATACAAAGTCGAGACTTTACGGTCTTTGTCGGCAAGAATAGGAAAATTCACTGTCGTATTTTGAGTTTTATTGATGTCTTCAATTCAACCTTTATGTGATTCAACATCATCAACTGACAAGGCAATTGCTTTAACGCCACGTTTTTGAAATTCATCATGCAGTTTTGCGGTATAACCGAGTTCTGTTGTGCATACAGGCGTATAGTCGGCAGGGTGTGAAAAAAGAATGCCCCAACTATCACCCAAATAGTCATAAAAATGAATATTGCCTTGACTGGATTGTTGTTCAAAGTCTGGTGCGATATCGCCAAGTCGTAGTGTCATATTGCTTGCCTTAAATTTAAAATAAATATTGTGGGTTGATGTACCGAATATGGCGTAGTTTTTTTCTATTTTAAAATAGTGTTTTTTTATTTGGTTATGCATTTTATTGATATATTGAAATGACGAGTCAGTAATTTTTTAGCCTTTTCATCGACTTCAGCTATGTTATGTATAGATCAAATTTGCTACATTAATCGGCCTTAGCTTCATGATGTGAATGTTGATAAAAAGATTTTTTTTACTCGGTTTTGTGCAAAACCCTTGTACTTCAAATTTCAAGCACCATAATATCGTCTGAGAAAAAATTATTTATTCAGCAAGTTTTAGAGAGTTTATATGTTGGCAAGTCTGATCGGAGGAATCTTCGGTACTAAAAACGAGCGCGAACTTAAACGGATGCGTAAAATTGTCGAGAAAATTAATGCGCTCGAGCCGACGGTATCAGCCTTAAGTGATGCAGACTTATCTGCGAAAACTGAAGAATTCAAACAAAGATACAATAAAGGCGATAGCCTCGATAAATTATTACCTGAAGCATTTGCTGTCTGTCGTGAGGCAGGTAAGCGTGTGATGGGTATGCGCCATTATGACGTACAGCTCATTGGTGGTGTGACGTTGCATGAAGGCAAAATTGCTGAAATGCGTACAGGTGAAGGTAAAACCCTTATGGGTACTTTGGCTGTATATCTCAATGCAATCAGTGGTCAAGGCGTTCACGTAATTACCGTGAATGATTACTTGGCACAGCGTGATGCTGAGTTGAACCGTCCACTTTATGAATTTTTAGGTTTGACTGTTGGCGTAATTTACTCCATGCAGGCACCATTTGAAAAATCAGAAGCGTATCGTTCAGACATTACTTACGGCACGAACAACGAATTTGGTTTTGACTACCTACGTGACAACATGGTTTTCTCGATGGCTGAGAAAAAACAGCGTGGTTTAATCTATGCGATTATCGATGAGGTCGATTCGATCTTGATTGATGAAGCACGTACTCCGCTGATTATTTCAGGTCAAAGCGAAGACTCATCACAGCTTTATGAAGCATTTAATAGCATTCCACCTAAACTACATGCGCAGAAAGAAGAAAAAGTTGCCGATGGCGGACATTTTTGGATTGATGAAAAGCAACGTTCAGTTGAAATGACTGAGGCAGGTTTTGAAGCTGTTGAGCAAGAACTCATTCAAATGGGCTTGTTAGCAGAAGGCGAAAGTCTGTATTCATCGGGTAATTTGAACTTAGTACATCATGTGACTGCTGCAATTCGTGGTCATTACTTGTATCAACGTAACGTGCATTATATTGTTGATGATGGCGAAGTGATTATTGTCGATGAAAATACTGGTCGTACCATGCCGGGTCGTCGTTGGTCAGAAGGTTTGCATCAAGCCGTTGAAGCCAAAGAAGGGCTTGAAATTCAGCCTGAAAACCAAACCATGGCAACAACAACATTCCAGAACTATTTCCGTCTTTATAAAAAACTGTCAGGTATGACAGGTACAGCAGATACAGAAGCTGCTGAAATGAAGGAAATTTATGGTTTAGATGTGGTATTAATTCCAACACATCGTCCAATGGTGCGTATTGATCAAAACGATTTGATCTACTTAAATCGTAACGGTAAATACAGCGCGATTATCAAAGAAATTCAAAAAATTCATGAAGAGGGTGTTGCACCGATTTTAATTGGTACCGCAACCATTGAAGCCTCTGAAATTTTGTCAGATAAATTACGTGAAGCAGGTATTACCCACGAAGTTTTGAATGCAAAACAGCATGAACGTGAAGCAGATATTATTGCCCAAGCAGGTGCGCCAAAAGCCGTGACCATTGCAACCAATATGGCAGGTCGTGGTACAGACATTCTGCTTGGTGGTAACTGGAAAGCATTACTTGCTAAAATTGAAAATCCAACTGCCGAAGACAGCGCTCGTTTGCGTGCAGAATGGGAAAAGAGCAATGAAATGGTGCTGAGTTCTGGTGGTTTACATATCATCGGTTCAGAACGCCATGAGTCACGCCGTATTGATAACCAATTACGTGGTCGTTCAGGTCGTCAAGGTGATCCGGGTGTGTCACGTTTCTTCTTGTCACTTGAAGATGACTTGATGCGTATTTTCGCAGGTGATCGTGTTGTCGGCATGATGCGTGCAATGGGCTTGCAAGAAGATGAAGCCATTGAACACAAAATGGTGTCACGTTCAATTGAAAATGCGCAACGTAAAGTTGAAGCACGTAACTTCGATATTCGTAAAAACTTATTGAAGTACGATGATGTAAATAATGAACAACGTAAAATTATTTACTCACAGCGTGATGAAATTTTAGAAGAAAGCTCACTTCAAGATTATATTGAAGAAATGCATGAAGAAGTCGCAAAAGGTTTAATTGAAACCTATATTCCACCTGAGTCAATTCACGATCAGTGGGATATTCAAGGCCTTGAAGTAGCACTACGTGAAGATTTGAGTATAGATTTACCTGTTGCTCAATGGCTCGAAGAAGATCGTCGTCTTGATGAAGAAGCGTTAGTTCGCCGTATTACCGATGAAATCATTGCTCGTTACCGTTCACGCCGTGAACAAATGGGGACTGAATCGGCTGCGACACTTGAACGTCACTTTATGTTAGGCGCGCTTGATCGTCATTGGAAAGATCATTTGGCTGCAATGGATTACTTGCGTCAAGGGATTCATTTACGTGGTTATGCACAGAAAAATCCTGAGCAAGAATATAAAAAAGAAGCGTTTAATCTTTTTGTAAATATGCTTGCTGTGATTAAGTCTGATGTTGTTATGGATATTTCACGTATTCACGTTCCTACACCAGAAGAGCTTGCAGAAATGGAAGCACAACAGTTAGCACAGCAACAAGCGCAAGCAGAAGCAATGCGTTTGAATTTTGGTGCAGAAATGGACTTTGGTGATGAAGTGAATGCTGTATTTGATGGTGCTGCAACAACCAAGACAGCAAACCTTTCAGCACAAATATTTGAAGTGCCTGAAAGTCGTAATGCGCCATGTCCATGTGGTTCAGGTCTAAAATATAAACAATGTCACGGTAAAATCTAACTTTGGGTTAGATTTGCGTAGAGATGTCAAATAGAGGTGTTAAAACCTAAATATTGAAACCTACACATTCAAAACTAGACATTAAAACAGAGCTTAGGCTCTGTTTTTTCATTTAAAGGCTAAGCTACGAATTTTAAGTTTTACAACTTGTGAATAAGCATTGCAGATTCGACCAGTTAATGTTATTTACTTCACATTGATGAATATCTTGGAAACACAATGAAAATATTATTAAAAACGATTTTTGCAGCAACATTGACGTTGCCTGTTTTAGCTTTTGCAGATACAGCACCACAAACAACGACAGTAGAAAAAGTACAAGCTGCTGCGGGTGTGATGACAGCACAAGCTGAAGTAAAAAATGACTCGACAACCATTATTAGTCCACGTACAGGTATTCGTTATACTTTAGGCAATACCAATGGTCGTGCGATCATTTTAAAAACCGCTGCGATTGCGCCTGTAACGCCTGCAACGGTAAATCGTGTTGTGGCATCTAATCCTGCATTGTCAGTATCGAGCCAAGAAAAAGTCAAATTAGCTTTACTCGATGGTAGTCCTGTTGTTGCTCAGGCGCAGCCTCAACTTTAATTTATGCCTTGATTTTTTAGATCATTGCAAAGCCCAAAACCAGTCTTCGGATTGGTTTTTTTATCTATGCATTTTTATAACGTAAATCGGTGAAATTATAATAAATATGAATCATCAGGGCTTATTACTCGATTTTTTAATACTTTTCTAATAAGCTGTATTTTTATTCTAATTCTGGACATTCTCAAATGGCTGTTGGTGACGTGTCGATGCCACAAATGCATGTGGTGCAAGGTGTAAAAATTGGTTCTGCTGAGGCGTATGTACGCTATCCAAACCGACGTGACCTGGTTGTTTTTGAATTTGTACAAGGCACCAATGTTGCAGGTGTTTTTACTCAAAATGCATTTTGTGCAGCGCCTGTGCATGTGTCTAAAAAGCATTTAGAAATGGGTAATCCACGTTATTTGATTATTAATACAGGTAATGCTAATGCTGGTACAGGTAAGCTGGGTATGGAAAATGCCAAAGCGACCTGTTTTAAATTGGCAGAAATTGCGCAGGTTGAACCTTTTGAAGTTTTACCTTTTTCTACAGGTGTGATTGGTGAGCAATTGCCAATGGAACGTCTGCTTACAGGATTACAACCTGCTTTAGATAGCGTACAAGGAAATGCTTGGGTTGATGCTGCAACAGGTATTATGACCACAGACACTACGCCTAAAGGCGCATCAGAGCAGTTTGAGCTTGATGGTGTGACTTATACCATGACCGGTATTTCTAAAGGTGCAGGTATGATTCGTCCAAACATGGCGACCATGTTGGGCTTTGTAGCAACCGATGCACCTGTCAGCCGTGAGTTGGTTCAGCAACTGCTTAACACAGTCGTAAATGTATCGTTTAACCGTATTACCATTGATGGTGATACATCGACAAACGACTCATGTATTTTTGCTGCAACAGGTCAAGCGGGCGGTGTTGAAATCACTTCTGAAGCCGATCTACGTTTTGCCACATTACTCGATGTTCTAACCCGTGTAATGAAGCATTTAGCGCAATTGATTGTACGTGATGGTGAAGGTGCAACCAAATTTATGACCGTTGCAGTTGAAGGCGGTGCAGATACTCAAGAATGTTGTGATATTGCCTATAGCATTGCACATTCACCTTTGGTTAAAACCGCATTCTTTGCTTCTGATCCAAACTGGGGACGTATTCTTGCAGCCATTGGTTATGCAGGCGTTAAAAACCTCGATGTCGAAAAGATTCAGGTTTGGCTAGATGATGTGCAAATTTGCCGTGATGGTGGTGCAGCAGCAGACTATACGGAAGAAGCCGGTGCACGAGTGATGTCACAGTCTGAAATCACTATTCGTGTTGATCTTGGACGAGGGCAGGCGAAAGATACGGTATATACCTGTGATCTGTCCTATGACTATGTCAAAATCAATGCAGATTATCGCTCTTAATACAAAATTAAAATTAGCCTCATTCGTGAGGCTTTTTTATAACGGAATGAATTTTGGTGGTGAATTTATGTACAATGAATTCACCAAGTATAGAACGCAGGCATGATGCTTGTGATAACGGAAAGAGAAGACCTCGTATGAATGATGCGACCAATTTAATTGCCAATGAAGCAAAATCAATTGTCACAGCACATTTGGATCGTTTAGGGGAGCCAAAGGACAACAGTTTAAGTCCTGAGTTAAAGCAGCAAAAATTTGCTGATATTAAAGCAGAACTTGAAAAACAAAATGCTGTACTAGTTGCACACTACTACTGCGATCCTGACGTACAAGAGCTTGCAGAAGCCACAGGAGGGTGTGTATCAGACTCACTTGAAATGGCACGTTTTGGGCGTGATCATGCCGCACAAACGCTTGTCGTGGCAGGAGTGAAGTTTATGGGGGAGACCTCAAAAATTTTATCGCCTGAAAAGAAAGTATTGATGCCAACTTTAGAGGCAACATGCTCATTGGATTTGGGTTGTCCTGTTGATGAATTTACGGCATTTTGCGATGCTCATCCTGATTACACCGTTGTGGTCTATGCCAATACATCCGCTGCTGTTAAAGCACGTGCCGATTGGGTAGTGACCTCAAGTTGTGCAGTCGAAATTATTGAACATCTTGATAGTTTAGGTGAAAAAATTATTTGGGCACCAGATCAACACTTAGGGCGCTATATTCAAAAGAAAACAGGTGCAGAAATGTTGCTTTGGGATGGTGCATGCATTGTGCATGAAGAGTTCCGTGCCCGTGGTATTGATAACATGAAAGCCTTGTATCCTGATGCAGCTGTTTTGGTGCATCCAGAGTCACCAGAATCGGTTATCGATGTTGCTGATGCTGTGGGGAGTACCTCGCAATTGATTAAAGCTGCTCAGACCTTGCCACATCAAACCATGATTGTGGCAACAGACCGTGGTATTTTTTACAAAATGCAACAAGCTGTACCGCATAAGACACTGATTGCAGCACCAACAGCAGGAGAAGGGGCAACTTGTCGCTCTTGCGCGCACTGTCCATGGATGGCAATGAATGAATTAGATGGGATTTTGGATGTTTTACGCAAAGCTGATCAAGAAATATTCGTCGATCCTGCGCTGGCTGAGCGTGCAAAGTTGCCATTAGATCGAATGTTGGACTTTAGCGCAGCATTAAAACGCTGAAATTGTATAAAAAATCGCTGAAATGCTTGATAAATATACATATGAAGTGTTTTTTTAACTTTTTTTGAATATAGGTGTTGACGTAATCGAGCGTCACGCCTAGAATGCACACCGTACCGAACGATACGTTGAACGGTACAAAAGCTGAGATGAATCGGAGCATGGCGCAGCTTGGTAGCGCACCTGGTTTGGGACCAGGGGGTCGTAGGTTCGAATCCTACTGCTCCGACCAATTCTTCAAGGCAAGGTTATCCATAATACCTCGTATTATTGGTCATGCGCCTGTAGCTCAGTTGGATAGAGCATCCGCCTTCTAAGCGGATGGTCACAGGTTCGAGCCCTGTCAGGCGCACCATTAGGTCGTTTGATGTTGTAGAATCTAAAATGTTGTTATGGTGGTTGTAGCTCAGTTGGTAGAGCCCCGGATTGTGATTCCGGTTGTCGAGGGTTCGAGCCCCTTCATCCACCCCACTTACTCACGAAGTAAGAAATTCGGAGCATGGCGCAGCTTGGTAGCGCACCTGGTTTGGGACCAGGGGGTCGTAGGTTCGAATCCTACTGCTCCGACCATTTTAAGTAAAAGCTGAAACGTAAATGACCCGCTTAAATGCGGTTTTTTTATGCCTGAAATTTATGTATGGTTTTGAATGTGTTACATAAAAAAAAGACCTTAGGATAAGGTCTTTTTTTGGTTATTCCATATTTATATTTAAGGGATAATGATTACTGCAACTCGTCTGTTGGCGGCACGATGTTCTTCTGTGTCGTTATCTTCTACTGGCTGGCTTGAGCCTTTTCCTAAAATAGCTCTGTACACGACAAATTTCACAGAACCCTTATCCTATCAGGATTCTGCCTTCT
>CAXYZD010000024.1:0-24264 GCA_964293455.1 uncultured Acinetobacter sp.
CGGGACCAACGGATTAAAAGTCCGCTGCTCTACCAGCTGAGCTAACGACCCTGAGAAAATTTTAGAATGAAATTCTAAAATTTTTGTAAAAAAAGCAATTTGCCTAGTTTTACAAATTTAGATGACTTTTAAAAAGTATCTAATAACTTTTCAGGAAGATCTGGAAAGATGATGGTGGGTCGTCCGCGATTCGAACGCGGGACCAACGGATTAAAAGTCCGCTGCTCTACCAGCTGAGCTAACGACCCATCAAGAATCAAAATAAGTGGTGGGTCGTCCGCGATTCGAACGCGGGACCAACGGATTAAAAGTCCGCTGCTCTACCAGCTGAGCTAACGACCCTGAACCAACACTCAGATAAAATCTGAATGTGCAGTGCAAGAATTGTATTCTAACACCACTTCATTTGATGGAGCGTATTGTAGCAAGATCTCCATTGAGCGCAAGTAAAAAATTCAAAAGTTGTTGGTGTTTGTTTATAAATACAACAACTTCTGTTTTTTTACTCAAAAATTAAGCGTTATTGGCTTAGAAACGGTACTTATAGGCTGCGATGTTGGCTTGGACTTCAGGTGTCACATCTGTATATGCTGTTGCTGAAGGGAGTAGGACAAGCAGTCTGTCTGAAGTTTGGCTTAAATCATAACCTTGTTCTTTCAGCTTATTTTTTTGATATTTAAATGTACCTGTGGTTTCAACCGTAGCTTGTATACGTAGGAACACGGGAACAGCGTAAGCTGGGAGGTCTTTTTTAAAGACTTGAACCATATCGGTTAAATCCTGCTCATTGAGTGTCATACCATCGAGTAGGGTGATGGCAGCCATGCCTGCACGACCATTGGTTTCAGGAATTTCGACACCATAAACCACCGCTTCTGCAATTTTAGGATATTCACTGACAATGTTTTCGACTTCTGTCGTTGAAACATTTTCACCTTTCCAGCGGAACGTATCACCTAAACGATCGACAAATTGTGCATGACGGAAACCAATATCACGAACTAAGTCACCCGTAATAAAGTAAGAATCCCCTTTTTTAAAGACATCTTTCATAATCACAGATTTGTTTTTTTCAGGATCGGTGTAACCATCGAAAGGTGAGCGATTGGTAATTTTACCAATCAATAACCCGACTTCACCTTTAGCAATTTTCTTACAAAAACCTTTCGCATCACGAATAGCTTCATTTTTTTCTTTGTCGAATTGAATAATTGCATAAGGTGTGGGTGAAAAACCCACAGTATTGTCAAAGTTAAAGATGTTGCTGAAACCAACATTGCCTTCACTTGATGCATAAAGTTCTAAAATTTCTTCTACGCCAAAACGATCTTTAAATTTGCTCCAAATATTTGGACGCATACCATTTCCAATCATTTTGGTGACACGATGTGAGCGATCAAGTTCTGAAACGGGTGCATCCATCAGATAACGACAGAGTTCACCGACATAGCCAATAGCAGATGCATTGTATTTTTTAACATCAGGCCAAAAGTGTGAGGTGGAGTACTTACGGCGAATAGCAAGTGCTGAACTACCTGCAATCACGCCACACCAACACACCACCATGCCTGTTGCATGATAAAGCGGTAGAGTACAGTACATCACATCATCTTCTTTCAAGTTGAGAATGTGACCATACGTGCCATAAGCGAGTGTCCAACGACTGTTGGTGAAGATGACTGCTTTTGGTAAGCCTGTTGTACCTGAAGTGTAAATGTAGAATAAGCCATCTGAACCTTGAACTTTGTGCGTTGTCGGAACATTAAACTTTGGAAATTGATCGACAACTTCTGCAAGGTTTTGGAAGCCTTCAGGTGCTGTGCCTTTGTCTTGTTGCGTAGGTTGATCTGCAAACCAATAAAAACGATTAGGTGCAATATTTAAATCTTGACGAATTTCGTCTACAGCTTCACGGCATTCCTCACCCACAATAATAGCAACGGGATTCACAAGATTAATGCTGTGACAAAGGACTTTGCCTGTTTGTGATGTATTTACAAGCGCAGAAGTGACCCCAATTTTTGCCAATGCGATAACAGTTGCAATCAGTTCAGCACGGTTTTCAATAATGACGGTGGCAACATCGCCCTTATTTAACCCAATAGATAGGTAGTAGTGTGCAATTTGGTTAGCCCAACCATTTAAGTCTTGATAGCTATAGCGTTGTTCTTCAAACAGTAGTGCATCACCATACGGATTGCGTTTAACTGCACGTTCAAAGGCCAATCCAAGTCCTGTGGGTGTTTTTGCAGTGCGGATATAAGCTTGTGATAGACCTGTGAGTAAATGAGGAACTTTATTAAGAAATTTAGGTAGATGTGAAACAACATCTGAGATGCTGATTAAATCATTTTGTGGCGTCTGGTTCATATAAGTCCTGTTATTTTTCGGCATCCAGTAAGGTCGATTTAAAGCAAAGTATTTTAAGCTTATTATACTGCTGTCTTTTTATCGGTTAAGCACTAGTGCAATCAACCTAATTTCATCAAAAATATTAAAAATATATTCAAAATAACAAAAAAAACCAGTCATCGGAATGACTGGTTTTTTTTATTTCATCGCATTTATGCAACTGATCGAAAGATCAATTACTCAGCGATAGGCGCTTTTTTCGGTGGACGACCACGTGGACGACGTGGGCGAACAGGTTTTTCATCTTCTGGTATATCAGCTTGAGATTCATCTGTATTTACCGCAACGTGTTCAGCCGATTCGATTTGAGTCGATTTAGCTGGTGTAACTGTTTCAGTGACAATTGCTATTTCAGGGGTAGCAACAGTTGCTTCTTTCGTTGGAGCTACTTCTACAATGACTTCAATAGCGGGTTCTTCTGTTTGAGCAGTTTCAACTACAGGAGCATTAACAACGACAACATCTTCAACAATTGCTTCGGTTACTTCAACGCTTGGTTGAGCAACTTCTTCAGTGTGAGCATGTTTTGTTTGTTCGTGTGCTTGCTCAGCCGCTTGTTTTGCTAAGCGACGACGTTCACGAGGATCATTTGCTACACGGGTATCAGACACTGTTTTTGGCGGTGTGAGATCAAGCATTGGTACAGGTTCTGCCTCAACTTTAGAGTGAGTCACAACAGCATCACGTGTCACAGGTTTTTTCTCGACTTCAACTTCAACAGTTTCAGTCGCTAGATTGGCTGCAAACTCTTCTGTGAACTTAACCAAAGCACGGTTAAATGTTGGAATTAAACCAAACTGTTCAATCAGAACGGCACAATCATTACCATAAACATGGCGGATCAAGCTACCAATCGTGTACTGACCTAAGGTTGGAACCTGTGAAGGATTTAACTTAGGTGCAACAGTTTTGGTTTTTGCGATTTCACGTTGCTGACGACGACGTTGACGTGGGTCATTGCTCGCACGAATGTCTGCAGAACGTGGTTTTTCTTGTTTGGTTGTTGCAGGCGCACGAGGTGCTTCTGCTTCAACTTTTACTTCAGCAACAGTTGCAACAACTTCAGCTGTTACGACAGGTTGAGGCTGTTGCGGTACAACTTCTGCTTCAACTTGTTGTGGTGCTAAAGCAACAATTTCGCTACGTGCATTGTCAACATTGACTAGCATGGCAGTTTTCATGTTGTCATGGCGTGGTGCATCAACAAGATCAACTTTAACCTGTACTTGTTGCGGTGCAGTTTTTTCTACTACTGGTGCAACAGGTGCATTGCCCTGACTTTGCTGTTCTTCATTGAAGACAGTTTGGTCACGATGACGGTTTGGTCGGTTCGGACGTTGTTGATTGTTGCGATCACGGCGTGGAACCGATTGTGGTTCAACAGGTGCATCGAACTGTTGTGGCTCACGGTCTTGTTGTTGACGTTCATGACGTGGTTTTTGGTTTGGACGCTTCTGTTGTTCACGTGGTTCATGGCGTTGTTCATGACGCTGTTCCTGACGTGGTGCTTGTACAACTTCTTCAATCACCTGATGTTGTTGTTCAGGTGCTTGCTCACGTACTTCTTTCGGTTTGTGGTTTGGGTTGTTGGTGCGCTTTTTGTTATTACGCTGAGGTTTTTCATCACGATCGACTGATTTTTCATAAGACTTTTCAGTGTAGTGATGCTGCTGATTGTCTTGTACACGAGTAGGAGACAAGTAAGCATTGGTTTCAGCAACAGGAGGAGTCGCTTCTACAACAGCAGGCGTCGCAACAGGTGCATTGGTCGGTATATTGTTATTGACCTGACCAAACTGACCACGACTTACAGCACCACCATTGATCATTTGTTCAATTGCAGCGGCAGCATTGTTTGCTGTACGTGACTGATCTACAGTGCGTGCCTGTTTTTGTACAAACAAGTTTTCTAACCAAGCACATGGGCTTGATGATGCAACTTCTGCTTGAACCTGAACATTTTGCTGGCGCTGTTGAGGGCGTTGCTGTTGTTGATCAAGTTGTTGCGGTTGTTGAGCTGTCTGCTGCTGTGTAGTCGGTTTTCTTTGTGGTTTGTTATTATTACTCTGAACAGGAGCTGTATGCACATGCTCTTCTTCTAAGTGCCACTCAGACGACTCGTAGCCCAACTCTTTTTCACTTAAGCGTGTAGCTTCAGTACGCTCATAGCTTGTTGGTGCAAAACCTTCAGGGTTATACGAAATTTCGTAATGTGGTGTTTCTAAGTGTGGATGTGGCAATACTGTGACACGAACACCAGACGTTTGTTCCAAATATACAAGGCTATGACGCTTTTCATTCAATAAGAATGCAGCAATTTCAACAGGCACTTCAATTTGAACTTCACCATGACGTTCACGTAAAGCAATTTCTTCAACTTTACGCATAATCGATAAAGATAAAGAACGTAAATCACGCACCATACCCGTACCGTGACAACGAGGGCAGACATAACCTGTTGCTTCTTCCAGAGAAGGGCGTAGGCGTTGACGGCTCATTTCCATCAAGCCAAAACGAGACAATTGTCCGAATTGGATGCGCGCACGGTCACTTTGTGTTGCTTCACGAAGTTTTGCTTCAACCATACGTTGGTTGCGCTCTTTGGTCATATCAATAAAGTCGATGACCACAAGACCGCCAATATCACGTAAACGTAATTGACGTGCAATTTCTTCTGCTGCTTCAAGGTTGGTATTTAATGCTGTTTCTTCAACATCATGACCACGTGTTGATTTTGCAGAGTTAATGTCAATTGAAACCAAGGCTTCAGTTTGATCAATAACAATCGAACCGCCTGCAGGAAGTTTAACTTCACGCTCATAAGCCGTTTGAATTTGGCTTTCAATGCCGAAATGTGCAAACAATGGTTCGTTTAATGTATAGGTTTTTAACTTATCTAACTGATTTGGCATTACAGCTTTAACGAAGTTATATGCTTCACCAAATGCTTGCTCATTATCAATTAATATTTCAGCGACATCATCACGTAGATAATCACGAATTGCACGTGTCACCACGCCTGCTTCTTGATGAACCAACATCGGTGATGGACCTAATGTTGCCGTTTTTTGGATTTGTGCCCAAAGATCGAGTAAATGTTGCAAATCAATTTGCAATTCTTCTTGGCTACGACCAATACCTGCAGTACGTACAATCACGCTCATACCACGAGGTGTATTGAGCGAAGCAAGCATGTTTTTCAAATCTTCACGCACAGTGCCTGAAATTTGACGGCTAATACCACCACCTTTCGGATTGTTTGGCATAAGAACCAAATAACGACCTGCAAGTGAAATATAAGTCGAAAGCGCAGCGCCTTTATTGCCACGTTCTTCTTTTTCAACTTGAACCAACAACTCAGTACCTTCCGTGATGAGTTCACGAATATTGGTGGTTTGGCGAGGATCAGCTTTATAGTACGTATTGGCAATTTCACGCATCGATAAGAAACCTTGACGACCTGCGCCATATTCTACGAATACAGCTTCAAGCGAAGGTTCAACACGAGTCACGTGACCTTTGTAAATATTGGCTTTCTTTTGTTCACGCGTACGATTTTCTAAATCGAAATCATACAGACGTTGACCAGTGACAAGTGCAACGCGAACTTCTTCGGCATGTGTTGCATTAATCAGCATACGTTTCATGGGTGCAATACCTAATAGTGATTCACACCGACAACTCGCTATTTTAAGTAAAGCGAACATCTACAATTTTGGAGTAACACTTAAATCATAGAAACATCCCTGATGATTTAAGACTAAAACCCGTTTGTTGTATTCAAAGATACTGAACGTTGGGTTTTGATACCGAACCGACTTTGCTTGATGCCACATTACTTCTTTAATCTTTGCACAATTAAAACTTTGAGCTTTTCACTGGTACTTGAAGTGGTGCATTGGATGACGGTTTTTCCGTCTTTTCACTGTCACATTGCTCGAAGAGCGTCTCTATTTGAGAGAGCGTCTTGATACGGAATGATCATCGTATCTTTACAAATGTGCAGTTCCAATGCCTCAAACACTTATGTCCTGAATAACACTCTAAAGAAAGCAACTTGTCTGGTGTGTTTCAGTTTATGTTTAAAACCAACCGCTGGTTGATGACCAGTTTGGCGACATATATTTTTAAACAAACTGATTTTTGTACTTTAAATACAATTAAACGCAACAGTTTGTCTTTTTGCCGATATAATAAAGCCTTCGGCGTCGGCATATTCTTTGGGGACCTTTCCGTATCTGTTGTGAATTTTATACTATGTGTGACATTTTCATTTTTGAAAAATATCACACTAAATTTCACTTACGGTGGTATCCGTGCGCTGACTATAGCAAACCTTGAATCATCTGCCTATGGGCTAGAGGCTTATTTTGTATGAAAAGTATAGTCTAAATGATCAGTTTTTAATCAAATTTCGTTTTTTATTGGATCTCCTAACTGTATGAATTCTACGCAAGAATGGCAAAGTGTAACTTGGTTTGAAGTTGACGAGTATCAAGAAGGTCAACGGATTGATAATTTCTTATTTTCTCGCCTCAAGGGTGTGCCAAAAAGCCGCATTTATCGTCTGATTCGTGAAGGGCAAGTACGGGTCAATAAAAAACGTGTTAAAGCAGAAAGTAAACTGGCGATTGCCGATCAAGTTCGTGTTGCACCAATTTTCTTTGAGCAAAAGGAAGAAGATGCACCTGTATCCGATAAAGTGGCACAAAGCTTACTGACTCGTGTGGTGTATGAAGATGAAGGTTTGTTAGTGGTCAATAAGCCTTCAGGTATTGCAGTACATGGTGGTAGCGGTGTAGCGTATGGCTTGATCGAAGGCTTACGTGCTGCCACAGGTAAAAAATATTTAGAATTAATCCATCGTATTGACCGTGATACTTCTGGTTTGGTGATGGTATCTAAAAAACGTAGTACCCTAAAAATGCTACAAGATTTTTTGCGTGAGCATAAAATTAAAAAAACCTATGTGGCAATTACCAAAGGTCAGGTAATTTTAGATCGTCAATTGATTGATCAGCCATTACATCGCTATGAACTATCCAATGGCGAGCGTCGTGTACGAGTGTCATCAGAAGGTAAAGATTCAAAAACTCAGTGGAATGTGCAAGAGCGTTTTATGCATGCAACATTGGTACATGCATCACCGCTTTCAGGTCGTACTCATCAAATTCGTGTGCATGGTTTGAGTATTGGTCATCCGCTTATTGGTGATGATAAATATGGCCATGAAACTGAATATCGTGGACCAAAAGCACGCCGTTTATGTTTACATGCCATGCGTTTAGAGATTCCTGGTTATCCTGTGATTGAAGCGCCTATGCCTGAAGATATGCAAAGCCTTGTGGCTCAACTTCGTGCGCAGAAAAAAGATAAAGAAACACCGACAAACTTGGATGAATAATGGTCGGTAGTATCAACCATCGTTAAATCTATGAAAAAAAATGTCATCTCTGACTGTAACAGTTTGAGATGACATTTATTTCGACTGAGTCAAATATTGGAGTCATCATGCAAAAACCTGTAGAACTAATTGTTTTCGATTGGGATGGAACACTATTTGATTCAGTCGGACAAATTGTCACAAGCCTGATGTTTGCTGCAAAACAGTTTGATCAACCACTGACGGAAGCAGATGCCAAAAGTATTATTGGTTTAGGTTTGCCTGAGGTGGCGCAAGTTTTATTTCCTCAAGTGCCAGAGCTACATGCTGATATTCTAAAGTGCTATGGCGATCATTATGTTGCACATTCTACAGGTGATCGTTGGTTCGATGGCGTGGCTGAAATGTTGCAGGACTTAAAAAGTCAAAATGTAAAATTGGCAGTCGCAACAGGTAAAAGCCGTCGTGGGCTCGATCGTGTTTTGGCGCAAACACAAAGTCAGGATTTATTTGAAATTACTCGTGCTGCGAGTGAAACCAAGTCAAAACCTGATCCGCTCATGTTGGCTGAAATTTTACAATTTACAGGTGTAAAAGCTGAACATGCGATTATGGTTGGCGATACTTCTTATGATTTAGAAATGGCGCAAAATATTGCGATGCCTCGTGTGGGTGTAAGTTATGGCGTGCATACGCCTGAAGTTTTACAGTCATTTCACCCACTTGCCGTTGTTGCTGATGTCGCTACTTTACATCAATTTTTAAACGCGCAAATCCGCATGAAAGAAGCAATCTAAACGCTCGATTTTATGTATCTTTAAAGCAAAAATATTTGTATGAATTAGTGCCGTATTGGAAAGTTTTAACTTTTAGATACGGAATTTTTTTGCACATTTTTCGGTGCTATTTAGACTTGTGCTTAATCAAAGGCTGTTTAATTTTTTACGAATTGATGGTGTTTCAAAATTAACCTTATTAGCTTTTAGTCGTAGATGCTATTTTTTTGAAAAAAATGAATATTAGATTTTGAATGCCTAAATTGCTTTTGTTATTGATTTTTAAAGCATGTTTGTTTCGGTCTAAGTATTAGACAAGATTTATAGGTTCTAACTATTGTCATCAATAAAATAAGTATTGGCACAAAAACAGCAATTTCTCGATGCTTAAACTGTTCATAAATGTACACGTTTTAAAATATGAAGTGGTCAGATACAGGCAAGTTACAACAATGATTTGCATCATAGATACGCCAAATTTCGCATGCTTTATGTCGGAATTTAGCCCTCTAAAACGTGACTGACCCATTTTTGCAGTTTAAGGAAATATGATGTCGAATTCTGCTGTTGTTGAAACAAGTGTTGAAACCGTTGCTTTGGCTTTAAGAGAAGCTGAATTGTCAAAAAATGCGATTGCACCTGTGCGTCCACAATTGGGTGGTGAAAGTGCAGATGTCAATATCGCATACGCTGTGCAAGAAGCAAATACACAACGTGCGTTGGCTGAAGGTCGTCGTTTGGTGGGTCGTAAAATTGGTTTAACGTCAGTTGCGGTACAAAAGCAATTGGGTGTGGACTCTCCTGACTTTGGTATGTTATTTGCCGATATGTCGTATGGTGATGGCGAAGCGATTCCTGCCGGATTACTGATTCAGCCAAAAGTTGAAGCTGAAATTGCGTTGATTATCAATAAAGATTTAACTCAAGAAAAACACACTTACGCAGACATTATCAGTGCAACTGAATATGCATTGCCTGCAGTAGAAGTGGTCGATAGCCGTATCGAAAATTGGAAAATTTCATTGATTGATACTGTGGCAGATAACGCATCTTCTGCAGCTTATGTTTTGGGTTCACGTCCTGTGAAACTTGAAAATCTTGACCTTGTGAATTGCAAAATGACCATGACACGCGCGGGTGAAGTCGTTTCTCAAGGTGTGGGTAAAGCATGTTTATCGAACCCACTCAATGCAGCCGTTTGGTTGGCAGACGAAATGGTACGCCGTGGTCGTCCATTACTTGCAGGTGACATCATTTTAACAGGGGCGCTTGGGCCAATGGTTGTTGCCCATGCTGGTGATGAATTCCTCGTTGAAATTGAAGGTTTTGGTTCAGTAACTGCTGCATTCGCTGCGGAATAAGATTTTATATCGACAATATGGACTTATTAAAACCGACTACATTTCCACTTAAAAAGAAAAGTAAGGTTTTGTGAGTGCTGTCTGATCACGCTATTTTGAAGAGATATAGTTCATGAAAAAGATTAAATGCGCCTTGATTGGTCCGGGTAACATCGGTACAGATTTACTTTATAAATTACAACGTAGTGAATGGTTAGAGCCAGTGTGGATGGTGGGAATTGATCCAACCTCGGAAGGTTTGGCACGTGCTGCACAAATGGGTATTAAGACTACTGCGGAAGGTGTAGATGGTTTACTACCTCACGTTATTGCGGATGACATCAAAATTGCATTTGATGCCACATCTGCCTATGTACATGCTGAAAATAGCCGTAAATTGAATGAACTTGGCGTGCAAATGATTGACTTAACGCCTGCTGCGATTGGTCCTTTCTGCGTACCCCCTGTAAACCTTGAAGCATTGTTTGAGCAAGGTGAATTGCCAAACGTCAACATGGTGACATGTGGCGGTCAAGCAACAATTCCGATGGTTGCTGCGGTATCTCGTGTTCAGCCTGTGAACTATGGTGAAATTATTGCAACTGTATCGACTAAGTCTGTAGGTCCGGGTACACGTAAAAATATTGATGAATTTACCCGTACCACTGCGGGTGCTATTGAGCAGGTTGGCGGTGCGAAAGCAGGTAAAGCAATCATTATTATTAACCCTGCTGAGCCACCACTCATGATGCGTGACACAGTGCATTGCTTAGTAGAAGGCGAGCCAGATCAAGCAGCAATTACTGCATCAGTACATGCCATGATTCAGGAAGTTCAAAAATATGTACCGGGTTACAAACTTGTAAATGGTCCTGTATTTGATGGCAACCGTGTTTCTATGTTTATGGAAGTTGAAGGTTTAGGTGATTACTTACCTAAATATGCTGGCAACCTTGACATTATGACCGCTGCTGCTGCACGTACTGCAGAAATGTTTGCTGAACGTTTAATTGCCAATCAAACTGCTGAAGCTTAAGGATAAACACCATGTCTAAGATTATTATTAATGATATGACGTTACGTGATGGTATGCATCCGCAGCGTCATCAAACCTCGATTGAGCAAATGATTGCCATTTCAACAGCACTTGATGATGCGGGCGTACCGTTGATTGAAGTAACGCATGGTGATGGTTTGGGTGGTAACTCAGTAAACTACGGTTTTGCTGCTGCAACAGACGAAGAATATTTATCTGCGGTTGTGCCGTTAATGAAAAATGCCAAAGTGACTGCATTGTTACTTCCGGGGATCGGAACGGTTGATCATTTGCATATGGCACATGAAATTGGTGTTTCGACCATTCGTGTAGCAACGCATTCAACAGAAGCTGATTGTTCAGAGCAGCATATTACCGCTGCCCGTAAACTCGGTATGGATACAGTCGGCTTCTTGATGATGGCGCATATGGCATCTCCTGAGCGCCTTCTTGAAGAAGCGAAAAAGATGGTGTCTTACGGTGCAAACTGTATTTATGTAACCGATTCTGCGGGTTATATGTTGCCAAATGATGTTACTGATTGTGTAGATACTTTGCGTCAAGGTTTGGATTCAAACATCGAAATTGGTTTCCATGGTCACCATAATTTGGGTATGGGCGTGGCAAACTCGATTGCTGCTGTAAATGCAGGCGCAATTCGTATTGATTTGGCATCTGCAGGTCTGGGTGCTGGCGCAGGTAATACGCCGCTTGAATTATTTGTTGCGGTTGCAAACCGTATGCAAATGGAAACGGGCGTGGACTTGTTCAAAGTACAAGACATTGCAGAAGACCTTGTGGTTCCAATGATGCACAATCCAATTCGTGCAGACCGTGATGCAGCAACTTTAGGTTATGCAGGTGTTTACTCTTCATTCCTCTTGTTTGCAAAACGTGCTGAAGCTAAATATGGCGTGTCTGCACGTGATATTTTGATGGAATTGGGTCGCCGTGGTACCGTAGGTGGTCAAGAAGATATGATTGAAGATTTGGCATTGACTATGTCTAAAGCGAAAGAAGCGACTGCTTAAGTAAGATCAATAAGCATGCGTTTTATGAAAGAAGTACAGGAATTATTCCTGTACTTCTTTTTTATGGATTGGGAAATTTAAGATCAAATATTAGAAGAAATATCCAATGGCTAAGGCAAACATTTTATTTGTGTTTTGATTATCGCCTTTAGCAAGTGAAGTGCTACTACGACCGACAGCAGGATTAATCTATCTATTCATCTGTCATGATTTAGCGAGGTTTTAAGCCTCAAATTTTGCTAAAGCTATAGTATAAAACGATGAACTTATATGCGAATCATATCAATGTTATGCATTGTACTAAAAATGCCAAAAACTGCTTAAACTTAAAAGCGATTAATCGCTTCATTTTATATGGAAATTTTTGTTTAAATGATAAAAATAAAATGTAGAACAATGGCTTATTTTTAGCTTTTGATAAAAAGATAAAAAACACTTAGTGTTAAAAAGTATAAGCCTTTACGCAGTAATAAATATTTGGTTTTATTTAAGTTAAAACATTAATACTCTAGTCTGATTTTTTCAATCGAGCGAGTTCCGCATGATGCAGACATCGCTTAAACTGATGATTGGAAAATTAAGTCATGCATCGTCAAACACTATGGATAGTAATGAGTGCTGTAACAGCTTTTTTAGGGACAACTGCGACTTACGCAGATTTTATTGATGATAGCCAAGTACAACTTAAATTCCGCAATTTTTATTTAGATCGTCAGTTGGATCAACCTGATCCAACTAAGCCGCAAGATTTTGGTAGTTGGTCACAGGCGGTGACTTTGGATGCAAAATCGGGTTATACAGATATTGGCCCTGTCAAAGTGGGTGTCGATGTTTTAGCACAGTATGCATTACGCCTGAGTGGCGATCGTGGCGATAATGACTATGTCATGCCTTTTGATTACAACAGCAAAGAACAAGCTCGTGATAACTTTAAAGTGGGTGCAACTTTAAAAGCTAAAATCAGCCAGACTGAATTAAAAGTTGGTGAGATTTTACCTGTATCACCTGTGGTTCATTTTGACCCATCTCGTCAGTTGTTAACCACATTTGAAGGGGCTTGGTTAGAGTCTAAAGATCTTAAAAATACCAAAGTCACTTTAGGTTATTTAGATGGTATCAATGCACGTTATGAAAATCAGGTGCATGATTTTGGCTTATGGCCAAATGAATTGAATACCGATAAAGGTAAAGTGAAAGATGGCACGAGCGATGAAATGCTTATTGCAGGTATTGATTATCAAATTACACCTGAGTTGTCGGCAAGTTATTTTTATGCGGATGTTGACAACATCTATAAGCAAAATTATGTAGGTTTTGCATTCAATAAAAAATTAGATGAGCACAATAAAATCGCCACGCACATTCGTTATTTTGATAACCAAGATTCAGGTGATGCGATTTATGGTGAGATTGAAAACCAAGCATTGTCGTTAAAAGGTGCTTGGACGCATGATAACCACATGATCGATGTAGGCTATCAACAGATTTTTGGCGATACGGGCAATGTAAATGCCATGTTCCCAACACTGTCGGGTTGGGTGCCTCAGCCTTATTTGGTGAACTGGTCTGTAGCGAGTTTTATTCGTAAGGATGAGCGTTCTTGGAGTTTAGGCTATACCTATGACTTTAAAGATACTGTTGCCAAAGGTTTGACCGTGACAGCCCGTCATTATGACGGCAGTAACATTCAAAATAAAAATGGCACGCGAGGCAAAGAGCAGGAAGATAATCTGATCGTGAATTATGTTGTCCCTGAAGGGACGTTAAAAGGCTTAGGTTTTCAATGGATGTATATCAATGTGAACTATGCCAATGTGCCAGGTTTTGTTGATTTGCAAGAAAACCGTGTAGCAACAACATATAGCTATCGTTTCTAAACGAATAAGTTTAAGGTTAATTTAAAATGTGCTGATTCGTCAGTACATTTTTATTTTCAACAGCATAAAATAATCAAATAAAACAAATATTTAAATAATCGTTATTTTATAGTTTCTCATCGTTATTAAGTATCAATTTGCTTGTCATTCACAGGTATATTTATGCTGTTCAATAGGTAATTTGAATCTATAAAAATGTATTTTCAATAGATTCTCTCCATAGATTAAGCTGTAAAAGGAATAGGTATGAGTACTGTGCAAATCCCAGAATATAAAACTGATGCGTTCTTTGGGTTGGAAGACAAATGGATTGAAACTGCTGAAGGTGAATTGACGCATTATCATGAAGTGGGTGAAGGTACGCCTATTTTGTTTTTACATGGTTCAGGTACAGGGGTTTCTGCTGCTGCAAATTGGTGGTTGAACTTACCACAAATTGGTGAGCAAGCACGTTGTATCGCTATTGATACCATTGGTTATGGTCAAACAGTTGTTGCTCCAAATACAGCCTATGGTATTCGTGCTTGGGTCGATCATGCGATCCGTACATTAGATGCTTTGGGTATCGAAAAAACATGGATTGTAGGTAATTCTTTAGGTGGTTGGTTGGCATTTCAATTGGTACTTGATTATCCTGAACGTGTTTTGGGTATCGTGTCTATGGGTACGGGTGGTGCGAAACAAACTGCTGCATTGAAAGCACATGCAAACCCAGAGTTAACAGTAGAAGGGATTAAAAAGACACTTTCAATGTTTGTAGTGAACAAAGATTTGATTACCGATGAATTGGTCAAAGTACGTTTTGCGTCTGCTGAAAATGACTATGCATCAAATCGTTTGATGGATGTTGTAGGCGCACGTGATCGTGATCGTTTCGAATTCCCACTCGATTTTGACAAAATGAAAGACATTACTGTGCCTGTCTTGTTGATTCACGGCGTACAAGATGTGGTGATTCCAGTTTCTCGTTCATGGGATATTTTAAATACTGTACCTCATGCTGATGCCCATATTTTCAGTCAGTGTGGTCATTGGTCACAAGTTGAGAAAGCTGAAGAATTTAATACCGTAATTAAGAATTATTTAACGGCTCGTGGCGTGTAATAACTTTATTTTGCAGTAAAAGAAGGATGGCATAGGCTGTCCTTTTTTATTGATCTGATTAGTTCCCCTTTTTCAAAGGGGGGACTTTCACATATTTAATGGATTACGGGGCAGCTCCTCCTTTTTTAAGAGAGTTGGGAAGGATTTTAAGGCTTTGAACTGATTGGTAGGATAGGCAATAACATTACACGTCACTCAAATAAAACTCGCGGCAACGTTGATACAAATGGCTAAAATAGTTGTGTTAAACATATAGGCTAAAAGTATATGTAAGGTATTCAAAACTCGCATAGAGCTTGATGTGATATTGACATCGGCAGTTTGTGCAGACGTTCCACACACATAGCTAAAATAGATAAAGTCAGGGTAGGTTGGTTCAGGTGTTTTTGGAAAATCCAATCCACCATCTTGATGTTTAGCGACGGCTAAATAAAAGTCATGTGCATAGTGAATGGCAAAAATCGTATGCATAAATAACCATGCACAAATGATCGTGGAAATAGCCAGTACCAGATGTCCGAACTTAATAATGGCGATGTCGGGTAAATGTACTAATTCAATCACAATGGCAATAAAACACATGAGCATTGATAAAATAACGAGAAAAATAATCAGCCATTTACTGGCATCTTGTTGTTGAGCACGTTTTAAAATATGCGCACGATTTGCTCCCCACAAGGCTTTCATGGTGAGTATAAGATAAACCACAACTGCAATATTCCAGCTGAGTAAAAGTGTGGTTGACCATTGCCAATTTGTACTGATGCTGATGATGCAATATAAAATAGCAATTAACGCAAAGCTAATGAAAAAGTAGGGGCGTGATTGTATGGCTACTTTAAAACGATGAAGCACATGTATTGTCATAAGAGGCATGACCTCATTTCAAATGGTTATATTTATTTACAAATGCAGAAGTTAAATTTGTTTAATTCATTAGACTTAAGTTGTAGTAAAAAAGGTGTTCTATTTCAATTATAGGTGTGATTGGCGTGCTTAAAAAGAACTCAATGTATAAAATGAGTTCATTGGTGATGACTTACTCAATTAGAATTAAAATTATAAAGAGTGAATAAGCACTCACTTAATCGCAGTTATTATTTCTAAAATAAATAATGGTGTGAACGGTGCATTCAGAAATTATGCGCTACTTTAGATTTCTACTCGATTGATATCCAAATAAAACACACGCGTGAGCAGTTCAATAAATTTATCGACCGCCACAGAATTTCTATCTTTACGATAACTTGCATAAAGATCTAAATATGGCAACTCAACATCAAGTGAGCGAATGACTGTGTTATTCATAGTCAATGGAGCAATATAACCAGGTAAAATTGTACAACCCAGACCCATACCAATCGAGTTGATATTGAACAAAATGTTATCAGCTCTTTGTACAATATTAAATTCAATATGATTGGTTTTTGCAAAATCTAAAATCACATCATGCAAGGTATTTGATTGCTCTTTGGCTGGAATAATAAAGTCGATTCCATTGAGTGCTGTCACAGGAATACGCTCATACTTCGCCAAAGGATGGTCTTTCGGTAAAAGGAAAATTAAGGGTTCACGCAGAACAAATTTACTTTCAATTTCATCGCTATGCAAGTTATGGCGCGTGAACGTAATATCCAATTCACCTTTTTTTATGGCACGCATTTGCTCAACATTATTGAGGCTGAGTAATTCAATTTTAAGGTCAGGATTTTGTACCCGTAAGTTGGGCAGAACATAAGGAAAGATTTTCATTTCTGCAACAGGCACAAAACCGATTCTCAGCATTTGTTGTTTAGCTTTAGATACTTGGCGTGCCATTGCTACGGCTTTATCGGCTTGAGCAAGTGTAAGGCGAGCTTGTTCAAGAAAGACGGCACCTTCCTCGGTAAGTTCAACTTTACGCTTGGTTCTATTGAGCAATCTCACACCAACATCTTCCTCTAAGTCTTTAATTTGTTGACTCAAAGAGGGTTGGGCAGTGAATAGTCTAAGGGCTGCTTTACTGAAATTAAGTTCTTCAGCTACAGTGATGAAATATCGGAGGTGGCGCAATTCCATAGAGTCGATTCCATCGATTAAGTTCCAGAAAGTAATCCAAAAAATGTATCACTGCTATCTAGGGAAAGTATAATCCATAAATAAGTATGGCGTGTAGATGATTATGCCATTTAGAAAATAAATGAAATGCTCACTTATATTTAAAAGTTTATATAGAAAATAATGAATGTAGTAATTCATAAAATATCTTAATTGAAACAAAATAAATATTTCCCTAAAGCTCCCCTCAAAAGCGATGATCTGTACAAAGTTGAGTCAATTTGTTTGTGACCCCACGGTTGTCGCAGGAGAGCTTTCATGAGTAGAAAAATTGATGTGCGTGAAATCGACGCTTTAGTTGATGCGCAAAATGGACGTATTTCGCCATCTATTTATACAGATCCAGATCTGTATGAATTAGAGCTAGAACGTGTATTTGGACGTACTTGGTTATTTCTTTGCCATGAAAGCCAAATTCCAAAAGCAGGCGATTTCTTCAATACCTATATGGGTGAAGATCCGATTATTGTGGTGCGTCAAAAAGATGGCTCAATCAAAGCATTACTCAATCAATGCCGTCACCGTTCTATGCGTGTGAGTTTTGCAGACTGTGGGAATACCCGTGCATTCACGTGTCCATATCACGGTTGGTCATACGGTGTTGATGGTTCACTGAAAGATATTCCACTTGAAGATCGTGCATTTCCACAAGGTGCATGCAAAGAGAAGTGGGGCTTGGTCGAAGTTAATCGTGTTAAATCTTATAAAGGTTTAATTTTCGGTTGCTGGGATGAAGCTACACCTGATCTAGAAGAATACATGGGTGATATCGCTTGGTATTTAGATGGTGTGGTCGATCGTCGTCCGGGTGGTACAGAAATTATTGGTGGCGTACACAAATGGGAAATTGAGTGTAATTGGAAATTTGCAGCGGAACAGTTTGCATCGGATCAATATCATGCATTGTTCTCTCATGCATCTGCCATCCAAGTGTTGGGTGCAAAACCAGATGATGAATCATCGAAAAAATTAGGTGCTGCACAAACCGCTCGTCCTGTATGGGAAACGGCAAAAGATGCCATTCAATATGGTTCACGTGGTCATGGTTCAGGTTTCTTCTTTACTGAAAAACCAGATGCAAATGTTTGGGTCGACGGTGAAGTTGCTAACTACTTCCGTGAAACTTATGAAGAAGTGAAAGAGCGTTTAGGTGATGTACGTGCACTACGTCTTGCTGGTCACAACAATATGTTCCCAACCATGTCTTGGTTGAATGGTACGGCAACACTTCGCGTATGGCACCCACGTGGTCCAAACAAAACTGAAGTGTGGGCATTCTGTATTGCAGATGCTGAAGCATCTCAAGAAGTGAAAGAAGCATTTGAACGTTCTGCTACTCGTGCTTTTGGTCCTGCTGGTTTCCTTGAGCAAGATGACTCAGAAAACTGGATTGAGATTCAAAAAGTACTTCGTGGTTATAAAGCACGTAATAACAAACTCATTATGGAAATGGGCTTGGGCAATGAAAAAGTTCGTGAAGATGGTATTCCGGGAATCACCAACTATATTTTCTCTGAAACAGCAGCACGTGGTTTGTACCGTCGTTGGGCAGATTTGTTGATCCATGAAAAATGGGAAGATGTAGAAAAAGCTGCTGACGAATATGAGAAGGGGTTAATGAAATGAGTCAAATCAGTTTAGAACTCCATCATCAGATCAGTCAGTTTCTTTATCGTGAAGCAAAAATGCTCGACGATTGGAAATTCCGTGATTGGTTAAGCATATTGGCAGAAGATATTTCTTATACCTTGCGTACTACACCAAACGCTCAAACGCGTGATCGTCGTCGTTCAATTGAGCCACCAACCACTTGGGTCTTTAACGATACCAAAGATTTGTTGGAACGCCGTGTTGCTCGTCTTGAAACAGGTATGGCATGGGCTGAAGAACCGCCTTCACGTACAACGCACATGGTGTCGAACATCATGGTTGAAGCGACAGAGGTTGAAGGTGAATACGATGTTTACGTGACATATTTGTTGTATCGCACGCAGAAAGAAAAAGATGTGACTCTTTACTGTGGTAAGCGTCATGACAAAATTCGTAAAGTTGATTCTGAACAAGATTTTCAGATCTTCAATCGTAAGATCATCTTAGATCAGGTGACTTATAACTCACATAACTTGAGCGTGTTTTTCTAATGAATAAAATCTTTGTTTGCCAAGTTGATGAATTAGACGAAGGCGAAGCCTTAAAAGTAGATTGTGGCGTAAATGGTATTGAAGCACTTGCAGTGTTTAACAACGGTGGTGAATTCTTTGCTATGAATGACCGTTGTTCACATGGTAATGCATCAATGTCAGAAGGCTATCTTGAAGATGACGGTACGGTTGAATGTCCATTGCATTCTGCACGTTTTTGTTTGAAAACAGGTGAAGCATTGTGTCTACCTGCAACTGATCCAATTAAAACATTCCCTGTGATTGTTGAAAATGGTCAATTGTTCGTAGAAATGGCAGGAGAGTAATCATGGGTTGGTTACAAGGCGAAGTTGCACTGATCACAGGTGGTGGTTCAGGTTTAGGTTGGGCTTTGGTTGAGCGTTTTTTAGAGGAAGGTGCACAAGTTGCTGTGCTTCAGCGTTCAAAAGAAAAAGTGGATGCCTTAAATGAACACTTCAGTGGGCGAGTTCTTGCGATTGAAGGTGATGTAGCCAACTATGCAGACAATGTCCGTGCTGTTCAAGCAACATTAGAACGTTTTGGCAAACTTGATTGTTTCGTTGGCAATGCTGGTATCTGGGATCATTATGCCGATATCGTCAATACTTCAGGTGAGCAATTAGAAAAAGCCTTTGATGAAATCATGGGCATTAATACCAAATCACTTATCTTAGGTGCTAAAGCTGCTTTAGATGCATTGATCGCTTCTGAAGGTTCTATCATATTTACTTTGTCTAATTCGGCATTGTATTCCGCTGGTGGAGGCCCCGTATATACAGCATCTAAGCATGCTGGCGTGGGTATTATGAAAGAATTGGCGTATGAGCTTGCACCTAAAGTACGAGTGAATGCAGTTGCGCCATCGGGTATGAATGTAAATATCAAAGGTGCTGCATCATTGGGTCAAGAAAATGTAGGTCTACTCGATGTACGTGATCCAGAAAAGATTGCTCGTGGTATGCCACTAAACTTCTTACCCGAACCTGAAGATATGACGGGTTCATACGTTTTACTTGCTTCACGTCAAAATAACCGTCCGCTGACTGGCGTTCTGATCAATGCAGAATGTGGTCTAGGCATTCGTGGTTTACGTCAACCACGTGCGGGTTTCTTTGATGAACTTTAAGTTAGACACAAAATGAACCGACCTTGGCAACCTTTTGGCTGCCTTCCGTTTTAGGAGTCACCCATGGCCGTTAAACTCATTTGTGCATCGCACAGCCCACTGATGGAATTTGCTTCACCGCAAGAAAAGTATAAAGAGGAAAAAGTCCGTGAGACTTTTATCCAACTTGCTGCGGAAGTTGAAGCTTATGATCCAACGTTGATTATCACTTTTGGACCCGACCATTTTAATGGTTTCTTTTATGACTTGATGCCAAGTTTCTGTGTGGGTATTCGTGCCACAGCAGCAGGTGATTGGGATTATGGTAAAGAAAATAACCATATCAATGTGCCAGAAGAAACAGCAATTGATCTTGTACGCCGTGTTTTAGATGAAGGTGTGGATGTTGCCTATTCATACCGTATGCAAGCCGATCATGGTGTGACTCAGCCTTTACATTTCTTGTGTGGTGGTCATTTAGACCGCTACCCAACCATTCCCATTTTTATCAATGGTGCAGCAGCACCGATGCCAACTACAAAGCGTACAGTCGCTTTGGGACGAGCAGTTGGTCAGTTCATCAAATCATTAAATCTTGAAAATGAACGTGTATTAATTTTAGGTACAGGTGGTTTGTCACATGATCCACCCACACCGCAAATGGGTTCAGTTCCGCCTGAAGTGGAAGAATTTCTTATTGCGGGTCGTAATCCAACGATCGAGGCACGCAATAACCGTCAGTCAAAAATTATTGCAGTAGGTCAAAAACTTGCTGCAGGTGATAAATCTGTTGCTGTCCCCCTAAATCCTGAATGGGATCGTGCATTATTAGAGACATTTGCCAAAGCTGACTTTGTAACGATTGAGGCAATGACTGAAGCTGAAATTCGAGTAGAAGGTGGTCGTGGTGGTCAAGAAGTTCGTTCATGGATGGCGGCATTTGCTGCACTTCACGAAATAGGTGAATACGACATGACAACACATTGCTATGAAGATATTAGTGAGTGGATTGCGGGCTTCGGCATCGTATCTGCGGAATTAAAAGGTTGATTGAAATGAGCAACGTCGAAATTATCGTTATCGTAGGTGCAGGTCAAGCAGGTGCGAGCGCAATTTTAGAACTTCGTGCTAACAAGTACGAAGGTAAAATCATTTTAATTGGTGATGAAACGCATCTGCCTTATGAGCGCCCACCCCTATCAAAAGACGTGATTTTAAAACCTGAAGATACCAAAATTGAAATTTTGTCAGAAGAAAAACTGGCAGATCTCGGCGTGATAACAATTCGTGGAAATGGCGTTGTAAAAATCAATAGCGATGCAAAAACCGTTGAATTACAAAACGGTGGTGTGGTTGCTTATGACAAATTGTTGCTTGCAACAGGTGGTGCTGCACGTCGTTTACCCAACTTTGATGCTTTAGGTAAACACGTTTATACGCTACGTAACCTTGAAGATTCGCAAGCGCTTGTTTCTGTATTACAAGCAGGCAAACGTATTGTGTTAATCGGTGGTGGTGTCATCGGTTTAGAACTCGCATCATCTGCACGTTTTAAAGACTGTGAAGTGACTGTGATTGAAATGGGCGCAATGGTGATGGGTCGTTCATCGCCACGCATCTTAAGTGGATTTTTGCTTGAACAGCAAAAATTAGCGGGTGTAGATGTACGTCTTGAAACTTCAATTGCAGATTGTGCACTTGAAGGCGAAGAAGTGATCATCACTTTAGCTAATGGCGATGTTTTACGTGCTGATGCTGTGGTGTACGGCATTGGTATTGTGCCAAATGCGCAATTGGCAACTGATGCAGGTTTAGATGTAAATGTTGCGATTATCGTGAATGAAAATTGCCAAACCTCGAATGCAGATATTTATGCAGCAGGCGATGTAGCAACTCAATTGCGTGATTGTGGTAATCATCGTCGTGTAGAAACATGGGAAAATGCCAATCTTCAAGCGGGTATTTTTGCACGTCATGTGATGGGTGCTGAACATCCTATGCCAAATCCTGCATGGTTTTGGACAGATCAACTTGATATTAACTATCAATTTGTGGGTGATATGGCTGCGGCTGAATGGTTAGTTCGTGGTGAAATTAACGCTGAAAAACGTGCAGAATCATCATTTGTATTGTTCGGTGTGACTGACGGTATCATCGTGGGTGGTATTACCGTAAATGCTGCAAAAGATATGCGTTTCTTGAAAAAATTGATTAGCAAGAATGCTGCTTTTGAAGCCGAAAAACAGCTCGATTTAACACAAGATTTACGTAAACTTGTGAAATAAATTAAGCTTAATTTCTAAAAAACCTCAATTTATTTGAGGTTTTTTTATGTTTGTTCGGCTTTGAAAAAGTAGGTTCTTATGCAGTTAATGAAGACTTCGTATAAAAAGCGAGAATAAGAAAAAGCAAAAAAGATAGAGTACAACTGCTGATTAAAAGTATATCAATTTATAAAATAAAGTGAGTTAAATTTATACGCTCACTCGATACGTCATGTGAAATAAAACAGGTAAATTAAGCACTAAAAAAGGATGTATATTGCGGTACAAAAAGTGACCATTATTGTCACTGTAAATATGCTTTCCACTTGTTATATATCGGAATTTACAAAAAAAAATAACAAAGTTTTTTTTAAGTTATTGATTTTATTTTTGTTTGTTTAAGTGTGTGAAAGAGGCTGTATCTTTCCAATACTAATCATGGCTACAAAACTACAAAAAAGCACATTAGTGTGATATAAATCACAGTTGTGTAATGGGTGTCTATAAAAAGTTCGTTTTTTCATAGTCAATAAACGAAAACAGAATGAAAAATTAGAAACAACCATTTTTATAATTATTATGAGGTTTAACTTATGCCCAATATTTCTATTATTTCAAAGACAAGTCATGAGGTTTTACAGACCTTAGATTCAAGTCAAGTGAAAGAAATTAATCTAACGGAAAATTCCGTTGTGGTTGTCGACATCCCAAAAGAGGATGTGGCAAAAATTTCCCGTGAAGGAAACTCAGCAATTATCGTTCTTAAAACAGGCGAAACAATTGTTATTCAAAATTATTTTAATAATGATAATACTGCAGATAATAACGTTGTATTTGATGATGATTCAGGACAACTTTTCTGGGCAGAGTTTACAGATTCAAATGGTAACATTATAGATACTATAAAATATCATTTAATCGATGATGTAGATCCATTGCTTTATCATGACAATGATATGGCAGCAATGATTTTGCCGTGGGTAGGCGGTGGTGCTGCATTGGGGGCAGTGGGTGCTGCAGTTGGCGGTAGTGATAATAACAATAATAATGGTTCAGGTAAAACAGATAAACCTATTGTAAATCAAAATAATGGTGATGGTCTTGGTGGTACAGGAAAGCCTGGTGACACGATTATTATTACTGATAAAGATGGTAATACAACAACAACTGTTGTTGATTCAAAAGGTAATTGGCACATTGGTCCAGAAAACCCCCTTGAAGAAGGTGAGCAAGGAACCATTGAAGCTAAAGATCCAGAAGGTGGTTCATCAGGAAAAGGTCCAATTGTAGGTGGAGATCAAACACCACCACTTGCACCAGAGATTAATCCAATCAACCCAAAAGATCCGATTACAGGTGAAGGAGAGCCGGGTGGAACAGTTATTGTTAAATTTCCCGATGGTACGACAGCAACGGCAATTGTGGACTCGAAAGGTAATTGGACTGTACCAAATCCAGGTAACTTGAAAGATGGCGAAGAAGTTACAGCTGTTGTAAAAGATCCAGCCGGTAATACGTCACCAGAAGATACTGAAACCGTAGATGGTATTCCACCAGTAATTACTGTTGACCCAATCAATCCAAAAGATCCGATCACAGGTACAACAGAACCAGGTACAGAGGTTACGGTTAAATTCCCTGATGGTACGACAGTAACGACTGTTGCCGATTCAAAAG
>CAXYZD010000025.1:0-24009 GCA_964293455.1 uncultured Acinetobacter sp.
TCCAGAACGCTTCCGCAGTTTGACCTGTCAGTGTACGACCTGATGCATCGGTAATCGTACCCGAAATCATCAAAGGCAATTCACGACCTAATTGATTAAAAACTTCTTTAACGGCAAAAATTGCCGCTTTACAGTTCAGTGTATCGAATACTGTTTCAATGAGTAGAATGTCCGCACCACCTTCAATGAGGGCGTGTGCAGCCTCAATATAGTTTTCTTTTAATTCATCAAAGGTAATGTTACGGAACGCAGGATCATTCACATTCGGTGAAATTGAACAAGTACGTGACGTAGGACCGAGTACACCTGCAACAAAACGTGGTTTGTCAGGTGTTGAATATTTTTCACAAGCTGCTTTAGCAATACGTGCAGCTTCAAAGTTAATCTCATGGACAAATTCTTCCATGTGATAGTCAGACATTGAAACTTTTGTACCATTGAATGAGTTGGTTTCAATGATGTCTGCACCTGCATCGAGGTAAGCCTCATGAATGCCTTGAATAATTTGCGGTTGAGTCAGTACTAAAAGGTCATTGTTACCTTTCAAGTCAGATGCCCAATCGGCAAAACGCTCACCACGGTAATCGGCTTCCTCCAATTTATGGCGTTGGATCATGGTTCCCATTGCACCATCAATGATTAGGATACGTTGGGTCAGAAGCTCTTTTAAGGTGGTCAATGTTGACATTCAAAACTCTCAGCAGGTTTTTTAAACGTGCAATATATTAGCAGATAGTCTATATGATTACTGCAAAAGCGAATCTCAAGGCTAATTTATTGATGGAAATCTGTGATTTGATACATGAGCTTTGTTGATATACACAAAAAAATCAATTTTTGATTAAAATCAGTACATAAAGCAGGTTTAAAGATAAAAAATAATGGATATGTAAATATTTTAGTTTGTCTAAGATTGTGAGTGTTTTTTCATCAATTTGTCATAAATTTCTTGGATGATGTGATGGTGAAATAACGAAAAAGACATTTTTCTTTAAATATTACAAATTTTATTTCAGGATTAGAAATGCTTAAACGTCGGATTTTTTAATGTTTTATATCGACTAAGTTTATGTTTTTTATTTTTATTTTTATTTTTAGGTGAGTGGGTGTATTAAGTAAAGCGCTAATATTTTTGAAATATGAGCGTTATATAAGTCATGTTTGTCATATAATTGTCATAATTAAATTGAACAATAAGGGGATTTTATTATCCTCTTTTACGTCTGCATGAATTCAAATCTACCTCCCGTTTCTGATTCGGCACCAACGTCAACAGCACAAAAGTCGACGAATGTTCATGTGCCAACACCGAAATTTTTTATGCCGGTGTTTTTGACGATCATTATTGCGACGCTTATTTATATTGCAATTCAGGTCAATACTGACTTGAGTCATGTACCTGCTTTGAGCATGTACTCTGTTATTTTATTGGCAACAGCACTTTTTATTGCACTCGGTTTCGAGTTTGTCAATGGTTTCCATGATACAGCCAATGCGGTTGCAACGGTAATTTATACCAATGCTTTACCCGCACCTGTTGCCGTCATGTGGGCTGGTTTCTGTAACTTCTTGGGGGTTATGGTTGCCAGTGGAGCTGTTGCTTACGGTATCATTGCTTTACTGCCTGTTGAATTGATTATGAATGTCGGTTCAGGTGCAGGTTTTGCTATGGTATTTGCCATGCTTATTGCCGCGATTCTGTGGAACTTAGGGACTTGGTTCTTGGGTATTCCAGCATCAAGCTCACATACTTTAATCGGTTCGATTTTAGGTGTAGGCATCATGAACTGGATCTTACATTCAGGAAGTGGTGCTTCAGGCGTTGACATGGATCAAGTGGCAAAAGTGGGTAAAGCATTGCTGTTTTCGCCACTTATTGGTTTTGCCTTTGCAGCGGTTGTTTTCTTATTGGTTAAAAAAGTCTTTAAGAAACAAGTTGAATTGTTTCAACCTCCTGAAGGTAACAAGCCACCACCACCATTGATTCGTGCCATTCTCATTTTTACCTGTACAGGTGTGAGCTTTGCACACGGTTCAAATGATGGTCAAAAAGGCATGGGCTTAATCATGTTGATTTTGATTGGTTGTGTTCCTTTGGCATATTCTTTAAATAAAAGTTTAGATCAAACACACTTGCAATCATTCTCACAATTGTCTAATCAAACGGCAACGGCAATTTATGCAAACCATGATGGCATTTCAGATGCACAAGCTCGTGATACGATTACGAAATACGTTCAAACTAAAGAATTAACGCCACAAGTTGTACCTGCATTGGCGAGCTTAACCGATCATTTGGGTGAGCGTGTAAGCAAGTTTGGTAGTTTAAATAATTTACCTGAAGCTGAAGTTTCGGCTTTACGTAATGACATGTACTTGAGTTCGACAGCATTTAAACGTTTAGAAAAAGCAGAGCAATTGCCTGCAATGACTGAAACTCAAACTAAAGCAGTGAAAGACTACCGTAAAAACTTAGATTCATTCTTACAGTACATCCCAACTTGGGTAAAAGTTGCGGTGGCGTTGGCATTGGGTCTAGGTACAATGGTTGGTTGGAAGCGTATTGTGGTGACTGTCGGTGAGCGTATTGGTAAACATCATATGACCTATGGTCAGGGCATGTCTGCTGAATTGGTTGCAATGACAACAATTGCAGCAGCAGATGGCTTTGGTTTACCAGTGTCAACAACGCACGTTTTAAACTCTGCGGTTGCAGGCACTATGGTTGCCAATAAATCAGGCTTGAACTTTGCGACAGTGAAAACCATTCTTTCAGCTTGGATTTTCACATTACCTGCAACCATCTGTTTATCAGGTGGATTGTTTTGGTTGTTCTTACAGTTTGTTTAATCTAAATTGATGAAAAAGATGATGTAAAAAACGCTGCCAAAGGGCAGCGTTTTTTATGGAAAATAGAAAATACTCAACTTATGATTTTTTCACTTTAGACCATACTTTATCTAATGGTAGTTTATCGGCAGCAAAACCATAGATGGCTGCAAAGGGTAGTGCAGTCCGTGCAAGATAAGCCACACGCCATAAACCGCCATGATTGGCACCATCCATCATTAGTTGTAATGGATGCTCAAGTATATTTTCAGGATGTGACAGTGCTTTAGGATTACGTAAATCGTGAATCCATAGCGCAGCCATAATGGCATTGGTGGTTTCAGGGTCAAAAGCTTCGACATCAAATAAACGTGCACCATTAAATGCCGCTTTTAGCAGTGGATTTTTGGTCACAGAATAGGTTGTGGTCGATGGTGCAATATTGATACAGACTTTTTGACCTTGATGACGAGCTAAAGTTGCTCGCCATTGTTGTAGTCGTTTTGCCAAGGCGTAGTTTGGACCTTGTTCTACGACCATGCAGTCTGCGACACCATAAGCTTGTCCATTGTCTGATGGAATTAAATTTTGCTGATGATCTTGGAAAAAATGTTTGAATGAAAGGGTTGAAACACCTTTGCTGAATAGTTTTTCAAAGCGAGAACGCAGCTTAAATTTATCTGCTGATGCTTCTATGACTTCTTTAGGCACTGCATAAATGTCAGTCGGTGTACACATATACATCAGTGAGGAATCAAGCTTTTGTTGACTGACATAGCTCATAATGCTGTCCATTGCCATCGAAACTCGAACGTGTTTTTCACCATCCAAATAGGCAATTGCTGCAAGGTTTAATTGATGTGGATTCTGCGCTAACCAATGTCCAATTTCAGGAATTTGCGTCAGTAAGTTTGCACCTAATTTTTGAGCCAGTTCACTTTGTGGTGCATTTGCTGAAAGCTCTTCTATGCTTGGTGCATGCAGCGTGGCATTACCATTTTCAATGATATTGAGAATTTTTGTCCACACCCGTTCATTGGGTAAATCGACTGCAATAATATTGGCTTTCCATTTTGCCAACCAACTCAGTGGTCCTGCTTCCGATGCTGCACCAAACAGTACCATCGTTTTTTCAGATAAATCGAACCATTCGGGGTGGGCGATGACTTCACGTAAAGCATCAGCATGACTTGCTTCAACAATACCAGTATTTTGCCAAAGCTCAATTTGATCAAGTAATGCTTGTCCTTGCAGTTTTTGCCCACGATAAGGCACATACCATTCAGGTTCTGCGGTGCTTTTACCTTGAATTTTCACCGTATAAAGTTTCTGAATATCGGCAATATCCATAGCATCTTTGAGTAAATACTTTTGCCCATTACGATAAAAGTCAAAACTATGTTGTGCTTTGTGTAAACCTTGCGTTGCAATGTGAATAGGATTTTCTATTGATCGAATACCATGTTCAACCAAGGCTTTAAAATATTGTGGGTAATTTTTACGCCAATTTTTATCATGTAAAACGTGCTGAGAACTGGCATGATCGACCAATGAAAGTGCTTCAGAAAGAATCGCTTTACCGATTTCAGAGCTACTCGATTTTCCCGTATTTGGATCAAGCGGAAACTGTAAACCGTCTAATGGTTTGGACATGAGAAAAATCCCAATAATTATGATATTAATATACGAATGTATACATTATCTATGCCAAATTTGCTTTTGGGGTGGCATTAACTACCAAAATTGATGGAAAACGTAAGTTTAAAAGGCTCATTTTTGAAGCTAAAATATTCAATGGGGTATTATTTGATTGAAGGATATTTTAAAACTTGTGTGAAAAATAAATAAAAACATCAATTCCGACAAATTTAGTTGATTTTTTTTTAATTGCCCCCAACTTCAGTTAAAATAGCAGCTTCAGCTTGAGGAAAAAGTTATGTCGACTGAAAACAGCAACACTGCAGTTGCAGAAGAAATTCCAAATTTATTGATTACGCCAACTGCACAAGAGTATCTGAAAGATTTGCTTGAAAAGCAAAACACACCGGGTATCGCAGTTCGTATTTTTGTTGAACATGCAGGAACTCCACGTGCTGAATGTTGCATGGCGTATAGTGCTCCTGATGAAGTTGTACCGACAGATTACAAACAAGACTATGCAGAATTTGGTGCTTATATCGATAGCCCATCCATTCCATATTTGTTAGATGCTGTCATTGATTACAACAAAGACCGTTTTGGTGGTCAGTTGACATTTCGAGCACCAAACTCAAAAGTGCCACGTGTCGGTCCAGATGCATCAATGGAAGAACGCATTACCTATATTTTACAGTCTGAAATTAATCCGGGCTTAGAAGGTCATGGCGGTAACTGTGCATTGGTTGAAGTACAAGATGATGCAGAACATGGTTTAACAGCTGTATTGAAATTTGGTGGTGGTTGCCAAGGTTGTTCATCGATTGATTTAACCTTGAAACAAGGTGTTGAAACAACGTTAAAACAGCATATTCCAGAATTGATGCGTGTTGTTGATCAGACCGATCACAGTCAAAGTGAAGGCGCATATTTCAAATAAATTGATTTAAAGTTCAATTTTAAAACCTCCAATTGTGGAGGTTTTTTTATACCTGTTCTTTTTAATGATCTTTTTTCAGAAAAATAAAATTTAATTATTACAATAATTTAAAAATATTTTAATTAATAATATTAATGTAAATGATATTAATTATCATTAAGTATTGCATTTGATTATTATATTGTTACACTATGTCACGAAATCTTTCATATTTATTCATAACTTAGATTCGTTGGGGGGATCTTCCATGAAAAAACATATTATTCAATCACTGCTATCTCTCTCCGTTGTCGCATTGATGATGAATGTTGCTCATTCAATAGAATTACAAGAAAATTCAAGTGAAAATGCATCAGCAAAACCCACGACTAAGCTAGAAACAATCGTGATTACAGCCGAAGAGCAAGTGAAACAATCACTCGGGGCTTCTGTGATTACTGCGGAAGATTTAGATAAGACGCCAGTTGTTAATGATATTTCAGAAATTATCCGTCGTATGCCTGGGGTGAACTTAACAGGGAATAGTGCAACAGGTCAGCGTGGTAATAATCGCCAAATTGATATTCGTGGCATGGGCCCTGAAAACACAATGATTCTAATTGATGGTAAACCTGTAAATTCACGTAATTCAGTACGTTATGGTTGGCGTGGTGAGCGTGATACTCGTGGTGATTCAAATTGGGTTCCTGCCGATGCTATTGAATCTATCGAGGTTCTACGTGGTCCTGCCGCAGCACGTTATGGCAATGGTGCAATGGGTGGTGTGGTCAATATTAAAACCAAAAAAGTGACCAATGAAACCCATGGTTCGGTTGAAGTTTTGACCAGTCAACCTGAAGACTCAAAAGAAGGGGATTCTAGTCGTGTTAGCTTTAATGTCAGTGGTCCAATTTTAAATAATGTATTGTCGTATCGACTATATGGTAATTATAATAAAACAGACAGTGATGCTGCAGACATTAACCCATTGATCGATGGTTCACGTGCAGCAGCTCGTGAAGGTGTGGAAAATCAAGATATTGCTGCACAGCTTGCTTGGCAAATAAATGATGGGCAAAGTTTAACATTTGACTTAGCAACCAGTCGTCAAGGCAATGAATATACGGGTGATACGCAACATAGTAACTACGATGCTTCTGATGAAAATGCTACAGATAATAAAACGCAATTATTGAACAGCTTATTGGGTAAAGAAACCAATACCATGTATAGAACGAGTACGGCTTTGACCCATGATGGCAAGTGGTCTTGGGGAAATAGCAAAGTTCTTGCTCAATATGATGAAACCAAAAATAAGCGTTTAACTGAAGCACTTGCAGGAGGGCCAGAAGGCAGTATCAACTCGGCAACGAATCGCCCTGTATCGACTTTAGATACTTTACGCTTCAATGCAGAAGCCAATATTCCACTTGAAATCGGTCTACCACAGAATCTTACCATTGGTGCTGAGTGGATTGAAGATGAGTTTAAAGATACCGCCAATACTATTCAGGCTGATAATTCAGGTTTAGTTAATTTATCTGCTGATCGTTCTCATATGGATTCTCGTATTGCCTCGGTCTATGTCGAAGATAATATTCGCATGACCGATGCAACAGACTTAGTACTTGGTGTGCGTTTTGATGACCATTCAAAATCAGGCTCAAATTGGAGCCCTAGCTTAAACATTACCCATAGACTGAGCGATTATTTGACATTGAAAGGTGGTATTGCGCAAGCTTATAAAGCACCTAACTTATATCAAAATGCAGATGGCTATCTACTCTTTACACGAGGTAATGGTTGTCCTCTGAGCAGTGCGACTGCATCAGGAAGCTGTTACTTAGTCGGCAATCCTGATTTAAAACCTGAAACATCACTGAACAAAGAGTTAGGTATTCAGTTTGAAAAAGATAATCTGAATGCCAGCTTGGCATGGTTCCGTAATGATTATAAAGATAAAATTGCATCAGGTGATGAAGTTGTAGGAACGACAACGATTGGAACAACGACCTATCATTTATTGGAGTGGACAAATATTCCAAAAGCATTGGTACAAGGTTTTGAAGGCAGTGTAAGTTATGATTTTGGTAATATTAATTGGACAAATAACTTTACTTATATGATGGATTCAAAAAATAAATCTACAGGTAACCCACTATCTTTAGTCCCTAATTATACCATTAACTCCATTTTGAACTATGATATTACAGATCGTTTGGATGCTAACTTTGTCTATACCCAATATGGTCGTCAAAAAGCACTTCAATATGCTGAAACACGTAATGCTGAAGTAAATACTGAAAGTGTAAAAAGCTATAGTATTGCAGGGATTAACTTTGGTTATAAATTTAGTGATCAAATCAGCACACGTTTAGGTATTAATAATATTTTTGATGAGCAGAAATTGCGTGATACCTCAGTGAATCAGTCATATAACGAACCGGGTCGTGCTTATTATGCAAGTCTAAAATATAACTTCTAAAGCATGATCTAAGATTACTCTTCAAGACATAGAAAAAGATGCATTAAGCGTCTTTTTCTATGTCTAAAATTTTTAAAGTTTCATCTAAATAATAAAACTTTTCTAAATGCACACGAGAACGTTGTCTTAAATGCTCAGATGAAATAAGGATTTGAATAATTGGGTTTAATAATTGACTAAGTTCATTTTGAATGAGCGTTTCATCAATATTCAAATCACGTAATAATAAGTCAAAACTATGCGCTTGATTACGCACATACCATGCATATACACCATCATGCACTTGCTGTTTCAGATAGTCAGTTTGGCGCAGGTGATCCCAAATTTCATGACCCAAAGCCACTGTTTTCGGTAAGTCATTGACTTCAATATA
Source organism: uncultured Acinetobacter sp. (assembly GCA_964293455.1). GTDB lineage: Bacteria > Pseudomonadota > Gammaproteobacteria > Pseudomonadales > Moraxellaceae > Acinetobacter. Next base: position 8,242 of record CAXYZD010000025.1, read on the forward strand.
ATGACGAATCACTGAGACAGGGACTTTTTTAATTTTGTGCCAAAGGTTGGCTTGTAAGTGATAAAGCTTGTCATCATCAAATTGATGATTTAAAACTTGTTCACTCAATTGGCTAATTTTAATGATATTTTTTTGTAAATAATGCTTAACCGTATCATCTAAATTGGTATCTGTGACCGACTCAAGAACCGATTTCCCCATTTTCATAAAGCGACCCACACCGGGCACTTTTTTATTCATTACCAAATTATCAATATAATCTTGAATCGAATGATGAATCAGTTGCGTCAGCATACTTGAAAAAGACGGATTATTGACAACTCGTTTGATCAAAGCTTTACGGTGCCCACTTTTACTTGCGACATACAGTGCAAGTTTATCAATGGTGGTAACAGGAATGATCTCTTCAATCGTTGTGGCGTCATTGATAGGATGAATCAGTGCAAAACGAATATGCTCTGCAATTTGTTCAATCAAAAAATCACTTGCAGGTGTATCGAGTATTTGCTTTTGAATCAGTGCATGGATCTGTTCAAAGCTCCATATATTTTGCAAGGTCTGTTTTCTAAACCACTGATGGAAGTGCAAAAATTCATTTTCAATTTGATCCGCTTGATTAAACTCATGATCTAGAAAATTCAATTGTGCTTCAATGAGTTGTTCAATCAGTGGGTGAGACATATTTCATCCTTGTCGCAAATATCACTTATAGACTTTATGTTCAGACAGCGGATTTTTCTGTGTCTGAATTTTGTCAAGAAAACGAAGGTAATAATCAGCTACTCTTTCAGGTGATTCAAGCAAGGGCATATGACCAACATTGTCGAGAATGACAGGCTCTTCAGGTCGTTTCAATAGGCTTTTAATATTTTGTACGACTTCAACATTAATGATCTGATCTTGTTTACCCCACAAAATTTGTGTTGGTGCTTCAATATTTTTGAGCATTAAGGTAAAAGATGCAGGGGTATAAAGTTTATTCAGATCAGTAATCTGATTCACAATTTTTGATGTTTCTTGCGAATGTGCGATGAGTATTTTTTCTTGTTCTTTCTTAATAATTGCAGGTGTAAAAGGTGGTTTAAACATGACTTTTTTCAGTACAAAGTCTAAATCTCCCGGTTGGCTCACAATCAATTGTTTTAAATACACAGGATTTTTTAAATAATTGGTATTGTTATTTTGAAAGATTCCGCCCGTACTCATTAAAAATAAACTTTTGGTATCAAATGGATATTGCGATGCATAAAACATTGCAACTGTTCCACCCAACGAATGACCAGCAATATTGAGGTTATTTTGAATATGTGCAGCCTCAATAAATCGGCGTAATTGCTCGGTGACATTAGGAACTGAAATATCAAAATTTGCAGGGACTTGTGTACTTCCAACGAGAGGTAAATCGGGAATGATCACATGATAATAAGGCGTTAAACGGTATGCGACATCATTCCAAGTATCACGGCTACTGGCTAAACCATGAATGAGTAAAATGGTCGGTTTATTGCTATCACCACCTTCACTGTATGACCAAGTAACATCGCCCACTTTTAATGTTTTGCTTTTCAATCCTGCCCATACTCGTTCTTCTTGTAAGACTTTTTGATAGTCTACATATTCAGTTGTTGCCGCATGACTAGGGATAGTGCCAAGTGTAAGCGCAGCGACTGAAAGACTCAGCATAACTGTAGTCATTGACTGAAAAAACGTTGGAGTTAAGCGGCGTTTGTTGTGCAAAACCAAGGGCATTGATCATCTTCCTTAAAAGGGTTTGCCATTATATAAAAGCAGAAAGATTATTGATTATTGATTATTTATTTCAGCTTTACATTCGCTCATTTATACAAAAACTTGGTTTTTTATCCGCCTAAAAAGGTGATTGGTATATATAAAACCTTGAAAAATTTTATATATTGTCAACATTTAAATAGATAAATTGGATTATGTTTCAGTTTAATTTGGCGCGTTTGTGTAGTGAGCAAACAGATAAAAATTGTAACAGAGTTTATTTTTAGTCAGTGACTTTGCAAATAGACAGGCATAAAATACTGTAATTCTCCAAAACTGATGGAAAAAAAATGCTGACAGCAGATGAAGCACTAGATCGTTTAAAAAAAGGTAATGCACGTTTTGCATCGGATGAAGTGAATCCTGCTAAATTTTTAACCCATCAACAACGTACAGAAATGGTGAAAGATCAGCATCCCTTTGCAATTATTTTGGGTTGTTCAGACTCTCGTGTACCTGCTGAAATGGTTTTTGATCAGGGCTTTGGTGACTTATTTGTGATTCGTGTGGCTGGCAATATTGTTGCGCCATCACAAGTGGGCAGCGTGGAATTTGCTGCCGATAGCTTTGGTTGTCCATTGGTTGTGGTGCTGGGTCATAGCCACTGTGGTGCGATTCATTCGACTATTGAAGCGTTGATGAATCCAGACTCTCCGCCTTCTGCAAATTTAATGTCAATTGTGAATCGTGTGCGTCCATCAGTTGAGATTTTGATGCAAACTGAATTGAAAGATGATTTGGAAAAATTATCTCATCATGCGGTACGTTCAAATGTTTTTGCTTCAGTAAATCAATTACGTCATGGTTCTGCTGTACTTGAAAGCCTTATTGCAAAAGGTAAATTAAAAGTAGTCGGTGCAGAATATTCACTTGAAACAGGAAAAGTTAAATTTTACGATTTCTAATCTGTTGAGCATATATTTAAATTGATTAAAGGCGCTTATAAAGCGCCTTTAATGTATGGGTAGGCATTATCTAGTAAGATTTTTTGTGCCGTAGCATTGGGGTGAATTTGATCTTTTTGCATCAGCGATTTTTGTCCTGCAATGCCTTGCATAAAAAATGGCATCAGTTTGACCTTATATTGCTGACTGATGACTTTATAATTATTCTCAAAAGCGGTGCTATAGGCTGTGCCATAATTCGGTGGAATTTTCATTCCTAATACAATCACTTGTGCTTTACTGCGCTGACTTTGTTGTACCAATTGAGCCAAATTTTTTTGAATCATTTGCGGAGGTTGTCCACGTAAACCATCATTTCCACCAAGTTCAATCACCACAATATCGGGTTTATGCACCTGTAAAAGTTTTGGCAAACGAGCCAAAGCACCACTCGTGGTTTCTCCACTGACGCTCGCATTGACCACTTTATGTTGTTTTGGAAATTGTTGATTTAAGCGTAATTGCAATAGATTTACCCAACCTTGTTGTGGGTTAATGCCATAGCCTGCGCTGAGACTGTCACCCACAATCATGATAGTTTTTGCAAAACTGCTCGCAGGAACAAGGCAGATCATGCTAAAAAATAGACAGCTCGTGATTTTTTTAATTTTACCTACATTTAATACTTGATGATTTTGTATATAAGGTTTGTTTTTTATGTCCACTTTTCAGCCCAAAGCTCAGTCTAATCACACAGACTCCATCATGCCACAACCGATAATTTCTGCACAACATCTCACACAATCGATACCATTACAGCAAAAAACATTAACGATTTTTGAAGATTTAAATGTTGATATTTTTGCAGGTGAGTTGGTGGCAATTACTGGGCGTTCAGGCTCGGGAAAATCAACCTTGCTTGGCATTTTAGCAACACTTGATCAGGCGAGTTCGGGAGAGCTTTGGGTCAATGGTGAAGCTGTACATCTTTTAAATGAAGAACAACGTGCTTTGGTGCGCTTACGTCATATTGGTTTTATTTTTCAATCTTTTCAACTGTTACCGCATCTTTCAGCACTTGAAAATGTCATGTTACCACTACGCTTACAGCCACAGTTTCATTATGCAGAAGCAGAACAAAAAGCCTTACAGTTGCTTAAACGGGTGGGATTGGAGCGTCAAAGCACTCAAACACCGAAGGTATTGTCAGGTGGTGAACAACAACGTGTTGCGATTGCACGAGCATTGATTACTGAACCTAAAATTATTTTTGCAGATGAACCAACAGGCAATTTGGATGGACATACTGCAAATGAAATTGAACAATTATTATTTGAATTAAACCGAGAAACAGGCACAACCTTGGTGATTGTAACGCACGATGTTGACTTGGCTGCACAATGCCAACGCCACTTAGAGCTTAAAGATGGGCAAATGGTTGAACAAAAAGTGCAACAAGCCGAGCAACAGATCGAGCAGAAAAATCATCAGCAGATTTCGTCATAGGAGGCTGAAAAAATGTTTGCACTTTTTAAGCCTTTATTACGACAAAGTTTCGCTACGACAGGTATTTACTTGTTTATTATCGCACTGACGCTTGCCATTAGTGCAACGACTGCGCTGAAGTTTAGCAATGAGCAAGTGCAAAATGCAGTGGCATTGCAAGCTGCAAAAATGCAAGCAGCAGACTTAGTCCTCAGTGACAATCTTCCGATTGATGCCAAATGGCAAAAACAAGCTGAATCTTTACAATTACAACAGACGAAAGTCACGTTATTTGGCTCGATGGCATCTACGAACGATCAGTTTGTTATGGTCAATGTTAAAGCCATAGCACCGCAGTTTCCTTTGCGTGGCGAATTACGCATTGCACCTGAACAAACGCATATACGACAAGGCGAGGTTTGGCTGAGTCAACGTGCCCAAGATTTATTGCATGTCAATGTCGGCAGTCAGATCAAAATTGCCGATGGCGATTTTAAAGTAGGCGGTATTATTACGCATGATTCCAATCAGGAAATGGGCTTTTCAGCATTTTCACCGACTGTGATTATTCATCAAGATGATGTTGCTAAAACCAATGCCATTCAGGTGGGAAGCCGTATTGATTATCGACTTTTACTTGCAGGTTCAGCAGAAAATACCCAACGATTTGTCGATGTTTTTCAGGCTTTTGTTAAAGCAGAAAAGTTAAAACTTAGCCAAGCACCACAGCAAGTGCAAGATGCAGCACAAGTAGCGAGTTCAGATGGTGCAGAAGTCAATCCAAATGATGCGATGACCTTAAATAGTCTACGTTTACGCACAGCCAGTGATGCCAATTCACGTCTGATTGAACCCATTGAAAACTTAGATACCTTTTTACAGCTTGCCAATATTTTAACGATTTTACTTTGTGGTATCGCGATTGCGCTAACGAGCCAACGTTATGTACAGCAGAACCAAGATCATATTGCATTAATGCGTTGCATGGGTGCAGGGCGAGGACAGATTTTTAGAACCTATTTATTGTTATTGTCACTCATTGTTCTGATCGCAATGGTTTTGGGTAGTGCGATTGGCTTAGGCATGGGCTATGCCTTGTTGCAATTGATGTTACAACTGATTCCAAATTTAGAACTACAATTTTCCGTATTACAGATGCTTGTTGGTCCATTACCAATTGCTATTTTAACCAGTGCTGTAGTGCTTTTTGGTTTTATTTTACCGGGACTTTTACAGCTATTGAATACACCACCGATACGTGTGATTCGTCAGCAAGAAAAATCGGCAGGATCAATTGTGCTGACTTTGAGTGCAGGACTTTTGAGCTTGGTAATTTTTAGTATTTTATTGACTGAAAATTTAAAGCTGAGTCTGATTGTTGTATCGAGCATTTTTGTTTTATGTGGGGTGTTGTATGGCGTGGTATGGGTGTTACTCAAATGGTTGAAAGCCTTAAAAAATCGTTATTCAGCTTATGTTCGAACGCCATCGCAGACCGCATTACAAATTACAGCTTTGGCACTTGGACTCAGTTTGATTAGTGTACTTGCCGTTTTACGCACCGATTTATTGGAGCGTTGGCAACAACAATTGCCCGAAGGTACACCGAATCAGTTTGTCTACGGTTTGCCACCTTTTGAGGTCGAGCAATTTAGACAGCAATTACAAGAAAAGGGTTGGAAAAGTACACCGTTATATCCCAATGTTCGTGGGCGTTTGATTGCTAAAAATGATCAAGCCTTTTCGACACAGCAAGTGGCACAAATTAATGCCTTACGCCGTGAATTAAATCTGACGCAGTCCAATCAATATCCGCAAGATAATCAAATTATTCAAGGAAATTCAGCACTGCAAAAAAGTGGTGAAGTATCAGTTGAAAATAAACTTGCTGAAGAATTGGGCATTAAAGTTGGTGATACACTGACTTTTAGTTTGCCTGAAGGCGAGTTACACGCCAAAGTGGTGAATTTAAGAACGGTAGAATGGCGTAGTTTTAGTCCGAATTTCTTTTTTATTTTTGCCCCGAACAGTTTGGATGAAAATTCAGGCAGTTATTTAGGCAGTTTCTATACGCCACAGGCTGAAAAGTCACAGCTCATTGGTATGGTACAAAAGTTCAGAAATACTGTATTTATTGATGTTTCTGCCATTTTGGATGAGGTGAAACGCCTTGTAAATGTGTTGATGCAGATCATTAGTGTATTGGCTTTATTGGTCAGTATTTCAGGCTTTTTGGTCTTAGTTGCTTGTATTAACTTACTGATGGATGAACGCAAAAGAGAAGTGGCACTGATGCGATCATTTGGCAGTTCTAAAGCACAGTTAAAACGAATGATGACCATTGAAATTGGTCTGATTGGTTTTATTGCAGGCATCGTATCGTGTTTTTTTGCTGAAGTGATCAGTGCAATTGCATGTTGGCGTATGAATATGGAGATGCAATTACATCTTGAAATTTGGCTGATTTTACCACTCGTGATGACCGTGTTATGTGCAGTGATTGGGCGTTATCGTTTGAGTTATTTATCAGATATTCCACCTTTACAAAGTTTAAGAGAATTGAATTCTTAATTTATGCTCTAAAATTTTGATATTGAAATAAAAATGGGTGATGCATTGTGATGATCACCCATTTTTTATAAGAATAACTTGTGTTGAGTTTACTGTATCAAGAGCGTTTTCATTTGGTTGGTAGCATCTTGCCAAAGCGCTAACAGTCCTTGAATCTGATATTGATTGTATTGATAAAAAGCAAAACACAGGACAATCCCAAGCAGTAAAACAATCATCGGCATGATTTTTCCTGCATGCATTTTTTGTGTAAAGTGCCAACCGAGCGCAAGAATAACGCCCATAATAATGCCGCCAATATGCGCCATATTATTGATGCCTGAGGCAAAGAAACCAAAACCGACGTTGGCAATCATAATGATGAGTAATGATTTACGGTCTAAATACGGTACATTTCTAAAAAATGACAGTGCTGTCAGCGCACCGCCAAGTCCCATGACTGCGCCTGAAGCACCTGCAGACACCCGTGGAACGAGGTCTTGTACGGGATGTTGCAGATAAGCATAACTATTGAGAATATCTAAATAGCCACTCAATAAATTACCCATTAAGCCTGCAAGGATATATAAACCCAAATAAAATGTGCGTCCAAAAGTTTGCTCAGCAATGTTGCCAAAAACGAACAATGCCCACATATTCATGAGTAAATGCATGAAGCCAAAGTGGAAAAACATGCTCGAAAACAGTCTATATGGTTCCGCAAGATAAGTTAAAGGTGCATAATCTGCACCCCAATGCATTGCATCACGGGTGGATGGATCGGAAAAATCAACGCCACTAAGTACTTGTAATGCAAAAAGTGCGACGTTGATTCCAATCAAGACCAATGTGAGTTTTCCCACACCGTTATGTGGTTGAGTGGGTGGATATGCATGCGTTGAATTGGAATCGTAATTCGACATACTGAATATTCTAGGTTGATATTGTCTTTCAGCTTAGCATGAATCATTTAATTTTCAGGAGTAACACACTGAGATGAAAGCTTTTATTGTTAGAACTTTGTTAATCATTGTCAGTGTGCTGATTATTATTCAATTGTGGATTTTTTCAAGCTTGGTGTATTGGCGTACAAATCCAGTAGAAAACACCATGTTTATGCGTTGGACATATTTATCTGATTTTAAGCCAATTCGGCATGAATGGCGCGCGTATGACGACATTAGTGATCATTTTAAACATGCGATTATTGCTGCGGAAGATGCCCGTTTTGTCGATCATCATGGCTTTGATTGGACGGGTATTGAAGATGCACTGCAAAAAAATATGAAAAAAGATAAAGTCGTTGCAGGGGGTTCAACTATTTCACAGCAATTGGCAAAAAATTTATTCTTTTACAATCGACGTTCTTATTTGCGTAAAGGTCAGGAAGCCATTGCAACTACGATGATGGAACGTATGTGGAGTAAAAAACGAATTTTAGAGGTCTATATGAACTCTGTTGAGTTTGGCGATCATATTTATGGAGTTGAAGCGGCATCGCAGTATTATTTTGGCAAAAGTGCACGAAACTTGAATCGTGAACAGGCGGCATTTTTAGCGTCCATTTTACCCAATCCGAAATATTATCAAGATCATAGGGATGATCATAAATTACAAAATAAACAGCGTATGGTGTTGAAATATATGCGCTATACACGTATTCCTAATGAATAAAGCCTTTATATCGTAGATTTAAAATGCTGAGGTAAATTGTATATATACGATTAACCTCAGTACATGCATCTACGATTTTGAAGGTTCAAATTATTTTTAAACCCTGTTTTACTCAAACATTGAAAAAAAAGATCATGTTCGATGTTTTTTTATGAAACTGTCACAAAATTGAAGCATACTATTCTGTAAATATCATTAGATTGCAGGCTGTTTTGCATGAATACCGCAGTAACGACAACGTCTACAGAATATACCTATAATGAACGTTTCATTAACCGTGAGCTTTCTATTCTCGATTTTCATCTTCGAGTTTTGGAACAAGCAGTAGATCCATTGCATCCACTGCTGGATCGTCTTAATTTCTTATTGATTTTTTCTCGTAACATGGATGAATTTTTTGAAATTCGTGTTGCAGGCGTCATGGAACAGTTGATGCTTGAAAATGAAAGCCGTAGCCCCGATGGCTTAACACCAAAACAAGTGCTTGCACAAATTTCTCGGACGGCGCATGAAGCGATTGAGCGTCAGTATCGTATTTTAAATGATGAAATTTTTCCAAAACTACGTGAAGCGGATATCAGTTTCTTACGCCGTGGTGAGTTAACACCTGCGCAATCGGCTTGGATTAAAAAATACTTCCAAGAACAAGTTGCCCCTGTACTCACACCCATTAGCCTTGATCCTGCACATCCATTCCCACGATTAGTGAATAAAAGCCTGAATTTTATTGTCACACTTGAAGGTAAAGATGCGTTTGGTCGTCAAATTGATTTGGCTGTTGTTCCTGCGCCCCGTTCGTTGCCTCGTGTGGTGCGTTTACCCGATGAGTTGACTGGTGGAAAAGAACATTTTGTCATGTTGTCTGCCATTATTCATGAGCATGTGTCGGATCTATTTCCGGGTATGACCGCAACAGGGTGTTATCAGTTCCGTGTGACCCGAAATGCCGATTTAGCTTTAAATGAAGATGTTGAAGATTTAGCGAAAGCATTAATAGGTGAGTTAAGTTCGCGCCGTTTTGGTCGTGCTGTACGTTTGGAAGTGACGCATAATTGTCCAAAGCATATTTATGAATATTTACTTGATGAGTTTGATCTGCATGAGGAACAACTCTACAAGGTGGATGGTCCTGTCAACTTGGCACGCCTTGTTTCAAACTTTAAAGTGCCACATTTGCGTTATGACTCGCATGTGCCTGTATTGCCAAAAGTATTGAAAAAAACTGAAAATATTTTCTTAGCCATGCAAAAGCAAGATATTTTACTGCATCATCCGTTTGAATCTTTTGCACCTGTCATTAACCTATTGCGTGAATCTGCACGTGATCCACAAGTGCTTGCTATTAAACAGACGTTATACCGTAGTGGTGCAGATTCTGAAATTGTGCAAGTACTTGCAGAAGCTGCACGTAATGGTAAGGAAGTCACTGCAGTCATTGAGCTACGTGCACGTTTTGATGAAGAATCAAATATTGAAGTGGCAAATGTTTTACAAGAAGCGGGTGCAGTTGTGGTATATGGCATTGTGGGCTATAAAACCCATGCCAAAATGATTTTGGTTGTGCGCCGTGAAAACAATAAATTGGTGCGTTATGTACATTTGGGCACAGGTAATTATCATGCGACCAATGCACGTATTTATACCGATTATGGTTTACTCACCACAGATAAAGAGCTGTGTGAAGATGTGCATCGTATCTTCCAAGAATTGACCGGTATGGGCAAAATGGCAAAGCTGAAAAAGCTTCTACATGCACCGTTTACCTTACATGCACAACTCATCACATTTATTGATGAAGAAATAGAAAATGCGAAAGCGGGTAAACCTGCACAAATTATTATTAAAGTGAATGCCTTAACTGAAGTTCAACTGATTAATAAATTGTATGAAGCCTCACAAGCAGGCGTGAAAATTGATTTGATTATTCGTTCAATTTGCTGTTTGCGTCCGGGTTTACCGGGGCTGTCTGAAAATATTCGTGTGCGTTCAATTGTTGGACGTTTCTTAGAACATACACGTGTCTATTGCTTTGGCAGTGCAGCGAATACACGTATTTATTGTTCAAGTGCAGATTGGATGGATCGTAATTTATTTAATCGAGTTGAGGTTTGTTTCCCGATTGAAGAACCTGCTTTGAAAAAGCGTATTTACCAACAAGGCTTGATCAATTATTTAAAAGATAATCAGCAAGCATGGGAACTGCAAGGCGATGGCACATGGGTGCGTGTAAAAGCCAAAGAGGGTGATACCCCCCACAATGCACAACAGATTTTACTAGCGACGGTAATGGGTTAAATATAGTTTTAATTCACGTAAAGACTTTATTTTAAAAGCCATTTTGATACGTTCAAAATGGCTTTTTTTCATATAAAAATGCTGATTATTAAGGTTATATATCGTATTAATTTTTAGGTGTATTTGAAATATTAGTAGGATTATAGATGCATATTTTTAAGTTTGTATTAACAATAACACCATGAAAAAAAAGATCAAAAATAGAACGATGAGTGCTAAATTAAAGATCGAATAAATTTTTATAATTGATAATATTTTGGTTAAATTTATTCAAATTATTTTAAATACATGACAAGTAAAAGGAAAAAATATGACAACGGCATTAGCATTAAACTGGATTAACGGTGAGTGGGTAGACTCAGGTCATCATAAAGATTCAATTAATCCTGCAACTTATGAAGTCATTGGGCAGTATGCAGATGCAACGCACGAAGATGCCGAAAATGCGATTGCCGCAGCAAAATATGCATTTAAAAATACAGTATGGAAAGATGATCGATTATTACGTGCCCGTGTTTTAAATGAAATGGCGGATTTATTTGATCAATATTACGATGAATTGGTTCTGTTACTTTCAACTGAAAACGGTAAAGTCAAAGCAGAAGCAGAGCTTGAAGTGGGTATGGTTGCTAACAAGCTACGCTATTCGGCATCGCTTGTACGTACAGAATACGGTCGTGCGCTTGAACCAAAAGCAGGTAGCTTCTCCATAGTTTTACGTGAGCCAATGGGTGTTGCAGGGGTGATTGCACCATGGAATTCACCCGTTGTGTTAATGATTCGTTCACTTGCACCCGCTTTAGCGGCAGGCACAACAACAGTGGTTAAATTACCTTCGCAAACAGCGCAGGTGAATGCTTTATTATCAAAAATTTTCTCAGAAGTGAAATCATTGCCGAAAGGTGTGATTAACGTGGTGACAGAAAGTGGTTCTGCTGCATCAAAACTTTTGATTGAATCTCCAGATGTTCCTGTGATTAGCTTTACAGGTAGCTCAGGCACAGGTGAGGCGATTTCTCGTGTAGGTGCAGACAACATTAAACGCTTTGGTTTAGAGTTGGGCGGTAAAACTCCAATGATTGTGTTCAATGATGCCAATTTAGATGATGCTTTGCCAAAACTTGAAAAAAGTTTGACGGTATTTGCAGGTCAGTTCTGTATGACGGGTTCACGTTTACTTGTACAGCGTGGCATTGCAGAAGAACTGACCAAGCGTTTAGCGGAGCGTTTGGAGAATGTCAAACTTGGACCTGCATCAGATTTGAGTAGTGACATGGGGCCTCTCATTGATAAGCCAAATGTAGAACGTGTCAATGGTATGGTTGAAAAAGCCATTGCTGATGGTGCAAAAGTAATTGTACGTGGTGGTCCTGTGACTGAAGGTCCTTTGGCTAAAGGTGCATTCTACCGTCCGACACTTTTACAAGTGACTGACCCAAATGCAGACATTGTTCAAAAAGAAGTGTTTGGTCCAGTACTGTCACTGCTTATTTTTGATACAGAAGCAGAAGCTGTCGAACTAGCAAATAACAGTGAATATGGTTTGGCGGCAAGTATTTGGACACAAGATGTGAATCGTCCACTGCGTGTAGCACGTGAAATTTCAGCAGGTACCATTTGGATTAATGATTGGGCTGTCATTTACGATGAGTTTGAAGAAGGTGGTTATAAAAAATCGGGCTTGGGTCGTATGAATGGTGTTGCTGCAATGGATGATTTCATTGAGTATAAACACATTACGATCACCACAGGTGTGATTGAGAAGTAATATTGATGATGGATTTTGAATCATAATTTTGTTTTTGATTTGATCAAACTTTTTACAAGATAAAGGTTTTCAAACGTATGGCTTTGAAAGCCTTTATTTTTATCAAGAAAAGCATCATGTTGATGTCAGTTATAAAATAGATACAAAAGTTTAAGCAAACTTAAGTTTTTAAGATTAATATCAAAAGCATAGCATAGCCAAAACAATATTTAAGGAAAGCCAAGCTAAATGTTTAAGTCTTTTTTCCCAAATCCGAAGTGGTTTTTTAGTTCGTTTGTGTTGTGGTTTTTGATTAACCTTGCATTGTGGTATTCAGGCGGTAATTCGTGGGGTACTTTTATTGGTTTTCCAGCGAATTATGCAACAGCTGAGTTACCGATTAGTGTGAGTCGTTTTTGGTCAACACAGTTTCTTTGGTTTTATTTATGGTTCTTCGCTTCAACTGCAATTTTTGCTACCTTTTGGAAAATAAAATCAACAAATCCATGGCAAAGATGGTCGGTGTGGGGCTCTGCATTTATTTTATTCAATATTTGGTTTAGTGTACAAGTCAGTGTTTCTATTAATGCTTGGTATGGTCCATTTTGGGACTTAATTCAGAAAATGTTAAGCAGTGGTGGTGGAGATATTCGCCAATTATATATGGGAACATTGACGTTTCTTTTAATCGCAATGGTTGCGGTCACTGTTGCTGTAATGAATTCATTTTTTGTCAGCCATTATATTTTCCGTTGGCGTACTGCAATGAATGAATATTATACGGAACATTGGTCGCAATTACGTGTTATTGAAGGTGCTTCACAGCGTGTGCAGGAAGATACCATGCGCTTTGCTACAACATTGGAAGCACTTGGCGTTAGTTTTATTAAAGCAATTATGATTTTAATTGCTTTTTTACCCGTACTTATTCAATTATCTGAGCATGTACCTGTATTACCTATTATTGGTGAAATAAAATATTCGTTGGTTTGGGCTGCTGTGGGGTGGGCTGTTTTCGGTACCGCATTATTAATGGGTGTCGGAATTAAATTACCTGGTTTAGAATTTAACAATCAAAAAGTTGAAGCGGCGTATCGTAAAGAGTTGGTTTATGGTGAAGATTATGAAGAACGTGCACAACCACAGACATTAAAAGAATTATTTAGCAGTGTACGTAAAAACTATTTCCGTCTATATTTTCATTATGCGTATTTTAATTTAGTCAGTACTTGGTATGCACAGCTTGATGTTTTATTTAGTTTGATTGTTTTATTTCCATCCATTGCAGCAGGAACTATGACCTTAGGTTTGCTCAATCAGATTGGTAATGTTTTTGATAAAGTTCGTGAATCTTTCCAATACTTAGTTAGCTCATGGAAGACTATTATTGAGCTACTCTCAATCTATAAGCGTTTAAAAGCTTTTGAAGCTGTTTTAAAAGATTAAATTGAGTCTATAAAAGAGCCCGCGAATTGCGGGTTCTTTTATTTAATATGATTAATAAAAAATAATTTATAAAAACAACGCACCACTTCCAGCACCAAGCAACATTAACCAAACAGGATGCACATTTCTAAATAAACTTAAGCAAGCGACAATAATAACAATGATGACCAGTAGAACATTCTGCGCAGATGCATCTGCAATAATCCATGCACTGACTAAAACTAAACCGACTGTAATCGGTTTTAAGGCTTTTTCAAATTTGCCACGTAAAGGATGGTTTTTAAAGTTATTCCAAAATTTGAGCGCAAAAATGGTGATCACTGAAGATGGTCCAAACTTTGCAAAAGAAGTCACGAGTAAGCCCATGGGACCTGCAACATGCCAACCGACTAAAGGGACAATCATCATGTTTGGACCGGGAGCGGCTTGTGCTATAGCAAACATTGAGCTGAATTGTTCAGCCGTCATCCATTGATGTACTGTCACGACCTGATGTTGCATCTCAGGTAAAATCGCATTTCCGCCCCCAAAGGCTAACAATGAAAGTTGAGTAAAAACGAGAGCAAGCGCAACGAGAACATAAAGCATATTTTACTCCTGATTTTTTTTAGTGTTTTGAATATTTGTGTGCAGTGTATTCTTTTGTTGAATCATCAGAACCATCATATTTACAGTCACTAAAATCAATAAAGTCAGTGCCAAAGGAAGTTTAATGAACAACATAAAAATGACTGTTAATACGATCGTGAAATAAGTCAGTTTCTTTTTCATAATCGGTTTAAGCATCTTTAAACCCGTCGCAAAGAGTAAACCTGCCGCAGCCGCAGCCAATCCTTCAATCATATGTTTTATAGTTGGAATAGACTGAAACTGTGCATAGAGTTGATATAAGCCAATGACAATTAAGGTTGGTGCAAGCATAAGTCCAAATATTGCGCTGATTGCACCTTTGACACCTTGGAAATCATAACCAATGGCAACCGCCATGTTGACAATATTACCACCAGGTAAAATTTGGCAAACACCGAGTAAGTTGGTAAATTCTTCGGCATTGAGCCACTTTTGATCTTCAACAATTAAACGATGTGCAAGCGGTAATACGCCACCAAAACCCATTAAGCCAAGTTTCATAAAGCCTGAAAATAATGCTCTACAATTTGGAGCATCTTGTAGGTGCGCGATTGGAAGGGTTTCAGTATTCATATTTTATCTCGCTACTTAGCTTAGGTCTTGGTTGATTTTGGCTTAGATCAAATCATCTGATTGATGAGAAATTAAGAAAAGTATGCGCTTGTTGAGATATATTGAAAAATGCTATTTTTGATGTTATCCATATCAATAAAGTATGGCTTGTTGAGGTGGAAATGATCGAAATTCATAAATTGAATGCGTTTGTGGTTGTGGTCGAGGAAAGCAATATTTCTCATGCAGCTGTTCGTTTAAATATGCAACAACCGCCACTCACGCGCATGATTAAAAGTTTAGAAGATGAGTTAAATACGACATTGTTCAAGCGTTTACCCCGTGGGGTTGAGGTGACAGAAGCAGGAAAGGCATTGTATCAAGAAGCACTGACGATCTTGGCACATGCACAAGCCATTCCAAAACGCGTACAAAATATTGCGCAAGGCTTAGAAGGACAGATGAATATTGGCTTTACCAATTCAGTTGGTTTGCATCCATTTTTGCCTACATTATTGCGTAATTTTCGTGATGAATTTTCTGCGGTTTCCATTCATTTGGAAGAAGATGGCAGCAATGCGCTGATTGACTCTATTCTCAATGAAAAAAATGATATTGTTTTTTTACGAAAACCAGCACCGATTGGTTTAGGTCTAACGAGTTTGAGAGGTGGATCAGGAAATTTGAACAACACTTATAAGTGATATTTTGCTCCCC
>CAXYZD010000026.1:0-23875 GCA_964293455.1 uncultured Acinetobacter sp.
CTTTTAAATTCAAAACACCCTCTGTCACAAGACAGAGGGTGTTTTTTATTGTTGGGAATAAAGGGAAATAAGGGAAAAGCGAACATAAAAAAGCAGAAAAAGAGGCTTTTTATCACTTACAATGATGATTGTCGTGAATATATCTAGAAGAAATGCTATGAAATTCTCCCCAATCCCTGAAAATAATGCAGAATTGCACCTGCCTGAGCTTGTTTATTGGGCTTCTTTAGGTGAGTTTGAACAAGTCAAAGCCTTACTTGAACAGGGAATTGATCCAAATCAGACCGATGATGAGGGTTATAGTGCATTGCAAGCTGCAGCTGAAAATGGTTATTTAGATATTGTTCAACTTTTAATTGCCCAAGGTGCAGATGCACATTATAAAAGTGAATATACGGCTTTACAGCTTGCAGAAATGGCGGATCAGCACCAAATTGTTGAGTATTTAAAGAGCTTATAATGCTTGGCTTATTGAATAAATTGAGTTAATAAAAAAAGAAAACCCCATCATCCTGATGGGGTTCTCTTCATATACGTGCGCTAGGTAAACTCCTGTTCTACCTTACTTCCTGTTACTCAGACCGATTATTATTGTTTTTTGTCTGGGAAACTTGCTGTTCCCTATATAAATAGAATACGATTTTGAATGAAGTATGAATAGATGCTAATCACGGCAGTAATTGTAAGTCATAGCTTACATCAATAATAAAGCGCTTAGACATTACTATATTGAATCAATTTATTCACCACAGATTTAACGGCTTTATTGTCAAATTCATTTCCTTCAAAGCTTTCCTCATCTGTTCGGCTAAAAATATCTCGTAATTGAATTACGGCATTTGAATCAATCATACTTAAGCCTGCACAGATCAGGCGTATTTGTGCAATCGAACTTGTACCATTGCTACCGCCATAGCTGACGAAAGAAGATGGTTTACCATGCCATTCTTTATAAATATAATCGAGTGCATTTTTAAGTACAGGGCTATATCCTTGATTATATTCAGGGCTAATAAAGATAAAGGCATCACCCGAAGCGATTTTATCTGCCCATTCTTGTTGTTTTGGTTGGTCATAAATATCGGTAGCAGGGGAGTGTTTGCCTGCAAAAAATGGTAAGTCCCATTGTTTTAAGTCTAAAATTTCAACATTGACTGTGCTGAATTCAAGATTTTTAATTTCTTTTTCAAGCCATTTTGCAACTTTAATAGCGATACGTCCTTCACGGATACTGCCCACAATAATTTGGATATTCATATTGAATCCTATTTAGTTTTAGATTTTTCAAATTTTATGAACTTAACGTTAATCTGATTTGATCAACATTGAAAGTATCGATTTGTTTTATTTTAATCGTAAAAAAAGCCCCTAAAGGGGCTTTTAAATTGCAAGAAATACGCTTAAATGAATTTAATTCCTTGTTGTCCTGCTGGTGTTACTTTGAAAATTTCAACCTCAAATGTAATATTTTTACCTGCAAGTGGATGATTAAAGTCTACCTCAGTGATGTCTTCACCAACTGTTTTCACCACACCAAATAGGCTTTGTTTGGCTTTATCTTCAAACTCAATCATGTGACCTTCAACAGGAAGCTGTTCAAATTTAACAGTATCAAATTTTTGAATATTTTCAGCATTCCAAGGGCCGAAAGCATCTTCTGGAGGCAGGCTGACGGTACGACGATCGCCTGCACGTAAACCAAAGAGTGCTTTTTCAAAACCAGGTAGTAAACTACCATCACCCATAACAAGGCTTACTGGTTCTTCACGGCTACGAGTATTATCAATTTCAACACCACTTTCAATCGCAACTGAAAAATGTAAGTCTACTTTTGACCCTTCTGCAACACGGGTTTCTTCATTTGGATTCATTAATTCATCAGTCATTTTTTGCATTTTCCGCATGTTGAATACGTTGTTTCTCTAAGAAAAACGTATCAATTAACAATAAAATTGTGCCCAAGGTAATGGCGCTATCTGCAATATTAAATGCTGGGAAGTGGCTGTTATTGTAGTAAAAATGAATAAAATCGACTACATAACCTAAGCTGACTCGGTCAATAAGATTGCCAACCGCACCACCTAAAATTAAGGCAATGGCAGCAGGTAGAACCATCATTTTTTTTGGCATACGCATCAACCAAAATAAGAAAATAATGGAAACAACACCTGCTAAGCCTGTGAAGAAGTAACGTTGCCATCCACCAGCATCGGACAAGAAACTAAAGGCTGCGCCATAGTTATGTAACAATGTCCAATTTAAAAAGGGCAATACTGGATTTTGCTGGCCATAGATTAAATGTTCAGTGGCAATCCATTTTGTCCATTGATCTAAAATAATAGCAACTATGGATAATCCTACCCACACTAAATTGTGTGGGTAAAATTGGAATAAGCCCTTTTTTTCTTGCGGATTAGGCATATTTTCTCTCTTCGCCTTGACCTGTAGGAAGATTAATAATACAACGAGAACAAAGACCTGGATGTGCAAGATGTGTATTTACATCAGGGAGTACATGCCAGCAACGTGCGCATTTTTCACCTTCAGCTGCTGAAACTTGAACACGTAAACCTTCTAGATCTGAAGCTTCACCTTGTGTTTCATCGAAAGTATTGACGATGACTTGAGAGGTGATTAAAACGAAACGTAATTCATCTTCTAGACGATTGAGTACAGCTTTCAATTCATCATTTGCCCAAAGTTCAACTTTTGCTGAAAGATTTGAACCAACAAGTTTGGCATTACGTGCAGTTTCAATGTGCTTGTTCACCGCAGATTTTACGGTAATCAAGGTCTGCCAATCTGCTTCAGACAATAAGTTGGCTTTACTTGCAGACGGAATGTCATACCATTCTGTCGTAAATACATATTTCTCAGTTTGACCTGGAATGAGTGGCCAAGCTTCTTGTGCCGTAAAGGTCAAGATCGGCGCCATCCAACGTACAAAGGCTTGTACCAAATGATACAACGCAGTTTGTGCCGAGCGACGTGCTTGAGAATCTGCTTTCGTGGTGTACTGACGATCTTTGATGATATCGAGGTAGAAACCACCCAAATCATTGATACAGAAATTGGTTAAAGCATTGGTCACAAGATGGAAATTCATCTCTTCGTAGGCTTGTTGAATCGTTTTCTGTACGTCAGTTGCACGTTGCAAGATGTATTGGTCAAGTGCGATCAAATCATCAATCGCTAAGCAATCATTTGATGGTTCGAAACCATTTAAGTTGGCAAGCAAGAAACGTAGTGTGTTACGAATACGACGATAGCCATCTGATGCACGGTTAAAGATTTCTTTGCCCGCAGTCATTTCATAACGGTAATCTGCAGAGGCAATCCAGAAACGTAAGCCATCTGCCCCCATATCTTTAATAACTTCTTGTGGCGTGATCACGTTGCCGATTGATTTCGACATCTTACGACCTTTTTCATCGACCACGAAACCATGCGTCAATAAGCCTTTGTACGGTGCACGGTCATTAATCGCAATTGAAGTAAGTAATGAAGATTGGAACCAACCACGGTGTTGATCTGAACCTTCAAGGTACAAATCAGCAGGATCAGTCAATTCTTCACGTTCACGCAGTACTGCATAATGCGTTGTACCTGAGTCGAACCATACATCAAGCGTGTCACGGATGGCGTTATAGCATTCAGCATCATCACCAATGAATTCTTTAGCATCACGGTTGTACCAACCATCAATCCCTTCTTTTTCAATTAGTTTTGCAACTTCTTCAATTAATTCAGGCGTACGAGGGTGGAGTTCGTTGGTATCTTTATGTACAAAGAATGGAATTGGCACACCCCAAGTACGTTGACGTGAAATACACCAGTCAGGACGACCTTCAATCATCGATTGAATACGGTTTTTACCCCAATCAGGCACAAAGCTGATTTCATTTTCAATAGCATTTAGCGCTTTTTGGCGTAAGCCTTGCGCATCCATGCTGATGAACCATTGTGGGGTCGCACGGAAAATAATTGGAGTTTTATGGCGCCAGCAATGTGGATAGCTGTGTTTAATGACCACATGTGCCCAAAGTCTTTTGCTACCATTAAGCGTTTCAATAATTTTTGGGTTGGCTTTATAAATGTGCTCGCCTGCAAAAATAGGTGCAGTCGGTAAATACACACCGTTGCCACCGACAGGATTATCCACTTTTAAGTTATACAATAAACCAACTTTATAATCGTCCACACCATGTCCTGGCGCAGTATGTACAGCACCTGTACCGCTGGTTGCAATAACGTGTTCGCCTAAAATCACAGGCACTTGGCGTTCGGCAATTAAAGGATGTTGTAATTGTAGGTTTTCAAGTGTGCTACCGACAAAATCAGCAAGTACTTCAAATGCTTCAAAGCCATAACGTTCAGTTGCAGATTGAACTAAATCTTTCGCAAGAATCAGGTTTTGAGCAACTTTATTTTCGCCTGTCGCTTTAACCAATTGGTATTCGATGTCCGCGTGTAAGGCAACCGCTTGGTTTGCAGGAAGCGTCCAAGGCGTCGTTGTCCAGATCACGATATCAGTTGAATCAGTCACTGTTAGATCTAAACGAGCAGATAAATCTGCAAGATCAACAACAGTGAAACCGACATCAATCGCATCCGATTTTTTATCTTCGTATTCAACTTCAGCTTCAGCCAATGAAGAACCACAATCTAAACACCAGTTGACTGGTTTAAGACCCGGTTCAATATGACCGGCTTTGGCAATTTCACCTACAGAACGAACAATATCGGCTTCTTGTTTGAAGTTCATGGTTAGGTATGGATTGTCCCAATCACCGAACACGCCCATACGCACAAAATCTTTCTTTTGAAGTTCGACTTGCGTGTACGCATATTCACGGCAAGCTTTACGGAAAGTCGCGGCATCGACTTTAACGCCTACTTTACCAATTTTTTCTTCGACTTTAAGTTCAATTGGCAGACCATGACAGTCCCAACCCGGCACATACGGTGCATCAAAACCGTCCATGATACGGCTTTTAAGAATGATGTCTTTGAGGACTTTATTGACCGCATGGCCCAAATGGATTTGACCATTTGCATAAGGAGGGCCGTCATGCAGTACATATTTTTTCTTGCCAATACGCGACGCACGAATCTGCTGATAAATGTTGTCGGCATACCACTCTTCCAACCATTTCGCTTCACGTACTGCAAGATTTGCTTTCATGGCAAATTCAGTACCCGGCAGGTTTAGCGTAGATTTATAATCTACTGCATTTTCAGTAGTTTGCTTGTCGCTCATGCAAGTTGTCATCCAATATTATCAGCATCATTGCTGACACGTTTTACAAGAAAAATAGTTAAGTTTATAAAAGGAATTTGGGGGTGTTTTTGCGAAACTCAAGGAGCTTCACGACATCATCATCAATTCCTGCTTGAAGTGCTTCAAGCGAAGGGTAATTTAGCTCGCCATGTAAATAGTCGAGGAAAGTCACCCGCATCAATAGACCATACAGATTAGCAGAAACCTTTGGAAAATGTACTTCCAATCGCCACTCAGGATGTTCCTGTTTAATGGCGGGTCGTGTGCCAACATGCCCTGCACCAAACAGAGTTTGCTCGTGGTAACCAAGAACACCGTGTAATTCAGGATGCGAAGCACGAACTTTATCTGCTAAAGGCATCGTTTCACATGCGACTTCCACGGCATAAATACCATTTAAACATGGTTTATGACGGTTCATTCGCACATTGATAGTTGGGAAATTCAATGTACGACCAATCTGATCGCCATATTGTACACGACCCGTCATGCTATAGGGACGACCAAGTAATTTGGCGGCAAGGCTTAAATCACCTTGTTTGAGTACTTGGCGAATGCGTGTTGAACTGACTCGTTCACCGTCAAATTCAACAGTAGTGAGATTGGTGACATCAAAGCCGTATTGTTTTAAAAATTCGCTATTGCCTTGACGATCTTTGCCAAAATGAAAGTCATCACCTAAGACAAGGCTATGTACATGGAGTTTATTTTTCAGTAGGCCTGCAAATGCTTCCGCACTTAAATTACGGAATTGATTATCAAATTTGGCAATTACTACATAATCGACACCGAGTTCAGCTAAATATTCTACTTTTTCACGTAATGAACTAATGCGAGGAGGTGCTTCGTAGCCTTTAAAAAATTCGAGCGGTTGAGGCTCAAAAATCATCACCATAGTTTTTAATTGGCGCTGTTCAGCAAGTTGCTGAAGCTGAGAAATCATGGCTTGATGACCCAAATGGACACCGTCAAAATTGCCGATCGTCACTGCGGTTTCGGGCAATTGTAAATCTGGGGCTAAAGCATTTAAACGGAGCAGCTTCATGATTTCAAAATAGGCTTAAATTTGAAAGGATATATATTGCCATATTCTCACAGATTCGTCTTGTTGTTGTGTTTTTACTCAATATATTTTTTGAATTATTGAGTTTTATATCAATAAAATTGATTCAATTAATAAATAATAATCAATTTTATTTATATAAATAGGTTTGTAAGATATAAAAATCAACCTAAGAGGTTCAGGCGATGAAAATGCCTTTATATCAACTCAAACAACGACATGATGTGATTCGACAATTCACGCCAAATTGGTTCACTATCACCATGGGAACGGGTGTCGTGGCATTGATTTTATCTGAATTTTCTTTTTTATCCCAGTTAATCAATACGTTTGCAATATTGTTATGGCAAATCAATATTGGTCTCTTTTGTGTATTTAGCGTGCTCTATCTATTGAGATGGCTCATTTACCCACATGAAGCGCGACATATTTTCACACACTCAAGTATGGCTCTGTTTTTAGGTACTATTCCGATGGGGCTTGCGACCATTATCAATGGTTTTTTAAAGTTTGGTATAGTGCTGTATGGTGATGTTGCTATACAGATTGCGCAAATGCTTTGGTATGTCGATGTATTTTTGGCGGTGCTTATTGGCGTTTTAGTCCCATTTTTAATGTTTAGTCGCCAAAAGCATGAGTTAAAAACGATGACTGCAATGTGGTTATTACCGATTGTGGCATGTGAAGTTACGGCAGCGAGTGGCGGTTTATTACTTCAACATTTGGCGGTTGGGCAGACTGCTCTAGGTATTTTATTTGGCAGTTATATTTTGTGGGGTATGTCAGTGTTGCCTGCATTCGCGATCTTGACGATTTTACTGTTGCGTTTAGCTTTGCATCAGCTTCCCAGTAAAGAACTTGCAATCAGCAGTTGGTTGGCGCTTGGTCCAATCGGAACAGGAGCATTGGCATTACTCGTTTTAGGCGCACAAGCACCGCATATTCTACAGGTCTATTCTTTAAATGGTTTAGCAGATTTTTTACATTATGCAGGTATAGCAAGTAGTTTGATCTTTATTGGCTTTGGTGTGTGGTGGCTTGCTATTGCTGTACTCACTACATTGAGTCATGTGAAAACAGGTTTACCGTTTAATTTGGGTTGGTGGGGTCTTACCTTTCCACTTGGTGTATTTACGCTTGCCATGCTTAATTTAGGGCATCAGTTACAGCTCAATTTTATCGTAAATTGTGGTTTGGCACTCTCTGTATTATTGATTGTTTTGTGGGTGATGGTGATGCTGAAAACATTGCGTGGTATGTATCAAGGGTATTTATTCCATTCACCATGTTTGCAAAATTTACGACAAAGTGAGCAGGTTTAAGTGTCTAGATTTTAAAATCACTTTGATAAAGCTGACTATTTAAAAATGCATCAATCCACATTTGCAGATTGGTGCATTTTGCATTTAAATGAGCAAAATTTTGTGGATAGCATGGTATGAAAGATCAACTCGCTTTAATTATGGCATTGCCGAGTGAATCGAAAGGCTTATTTGAACAAGCAGGAATTACGGTGCATTACAGTGGTATTGGCAAGGTTAATGCTGCATTTAAAGCTTTTGAGGTTATTCAGCAAACAGGCTGTAAAGTTTTACTCAATTTAGGCACAGCAGGCAGTTCATATTTCAATGCACATGAGTTGGTTGAGGTTACTCAGTTTGTACAACGTGATATGGATGTATCACCACTTGGCTTTGAAGTGGGAGTTACACCCATGGATCAAGATTATCCTGCTGCAATTGAATTTGAGCGTTATTTTGAACAGTTGGCACAAGGCGTATGCGGTACAGGGGATAGCTTTGAAACAGGTTTACCCAAAGTATCGTGTAATTTGGTTGATATGGAAGGTTATGCTTTGGCAAAAGTGTGTAAAAAGCTCGGTGTACGTTTAATTTCTGTTAAATATATTACGGATGGTGCTGGTGATACAGCGCATTTGGAATGGGACGAAAATTTATTATTAGGCGCTCAGAAATTATTAGAATTGTACGAAAGTATCTGAGATTGTATTTTAAAAATTCGGCGACCATAGGGGAGCTATGGTCGTATGCCAAAAATAATTCTAAAGAATTATTTGGATCATTTATGTTTGCGGGTTTTGATCGCGTGGAATCACGCCGTATAAAATCATGTGAACGGTATGTTCAATCATGCGTTGATACATACTTTTATTGCGTAAAGACTTTCCTGTGACCATTTCAATTTGGGTATGGAAATCGGCATAATTTTGCGTTAAGCCCCAAATGTTTAAAATCAGTAATTCTGCATCAATGCCTGCTGAAATTTTACCTTGCTCTTGCCAATTTGAAATGACTTTAGCTTTGCGTTTAAACAATTTTTTCAGGGGGCCTTTTAAGATTGGCAAAATATGTGGCGCACCTTGAATCACTTCTAAGGCAAACAGTCGAGAGGCTTTAGGTTGAGTTCTTGCAGTTTCAATTTTGGTCATTAAATAATGCGTAAGTGCTTCTACAGGCTCTAGCTCTGCTTCAAGTGTTTGCAATGGCGCAAGCCATTTTTGCATAACAGTGGTCAGCACTTCGACATACAATGCTTCTTTATTTTCATAATAATAAAAAATATTAGATTTATGCATTTCTGCAATTTGGGCGATTTCATCGAGGCTCGCACCATTAAAGCCATAGAGTGAAAATACATCCAATGCGGCAGCAAGCAATTGCTGCCTTTTTTGCATACTCTTTTTTTGTTCCATCTCAGCTGTATATCTTCAAAATAATCTTTAAATTGTACGGTAAAATGTTTGATTTGTGCACAAGTGAATGGCTTATTTTTGAAGAAAAACGAATAATTTATTGTAAGAATTGATGATTTAATCCATTTTAAGTCTATCTGTATTATGTTGCGTAAAATAAGAACAAAAAAGTATTAAAAAATGAATTTTGAATCTAACTTTTGAATCCGTGATCAGCGTCTAAAAAAGCTGACTATCTCATTGATTATTTCATCAATAGCCTTGTAAAAAGGAGTGATGATACGTGTAAATTTGATATTTATTTCCTAAATGATATATGAAACTTAATTTTTTCTATGTATGTTCGTGACTTCACCGCTCAAGATGAAATTACTGGTATGAGCGGTATAAAAAAATGAGTAAGTCAGCATATTTAGGTAGATAATACGGCGTTTAAAACTTGCTGTTCAAGTGTGGTAAAAGCCATACTTTTTTGCCGTGGTCGTGGTAAATCAATATTAAATTGTTGAGCAATTCGTCCTTTGTCGAGCAAGATAATGCGGTCTGCAAGTTGAACGGCTTCACTCACATCATGTGTGACTAAAATAGTGGTAAAACCCTGTTCAAGCCAAAGCTTTTCAATCAGACTTTGCATGTCTAAGCGGGTGAGGGCATCGAGTGCACCCAAAGGCTCATCAAGCAATAAAATACGAGGGGTATGCGATAGAGCACGAGCAAGCGCAACACGTTGACGCTGTCCACCTGAAAGTTGTGATGGCCATAAAGCCGCTTTATCTTTTAAACCGACTTTTTCAACGAGCTGAGTAGCCTTGGGGAAATTTAGTTTATTTAAACCCAACTGAACATTGCTGAGAATATTTTTCCATGGCAACAGCCGTGGATCCTGAAACATGACTCGAATATCACTTGATGTAATGCCTTCACGAAAATTCCGTAAAGACTTAAATTTAATCTCGCCATAACTTGGCTGTTCTAAATCTGCAACTAAGCGTAAAAGAGTGCTTTTACCACAACCGCTTCGTCCAACAATCGCAACAAATTCTCCCGCAGTAATATGTAAGTCAAGGTCTTCGAGGACTTTAACATCGCCATAAAATTTATGCAGTTGTTCAATTAAAATCTCTGCACCTACAACATTTTGATCTTGCTGTGATGAAGGTTGATTTTGCTGGTTGTGTGTTCCCGTTGTTGTTTTTTGTGCAGTTTCATTTGTTGAGGCTGCATCATTAGCATATTGGCTAATACTTAAATCGGTCATGATCTGACTCCTATCATTGAGATTATTTAGGGTTGATAGCCGGGATGCCATCTTAAAAGATATTTTTCGAGTGCTTGTGCAAAGACATCGGCAAGTTTTCCCAGTAGCGCGTACAGTAAAATACCAACGAGTACGATATCGGTTTGTAAAAACTCTCGTGCATTCATGGTCATGTAACCAATGCCTGCTTGAGCAGAAATGGTTTCAGCGACAATCAGTAAGACCCAAACCAAGCCTAAAGAAAAACGTAAACCGACCAAAATTGAGGGCATAGCACCGGGTAAAATGATTTCTTTGTATAACTGCCAACGGGTTAAACCGTAGCTTTTTCCCATTTCAATCAGTTGAGGATCAACTGAACGAATACCATGATAGGTATTGATATAAATTGGAAAAAATACGCCTATTGCCACTAAAAATAATTTTGCAGATTCATCAATACCGAACCATAAAATGACCAAAGGAATGAGGGCTAAAGCCGGAATATTTCGGATCATTTGCAAGGTTGTATCAAGCAAGGTTGATGCTATTTTTGATGAACCATTCAGTAGTCCAAGAATAAGCCCTAAGCCACCACCCACTAAAAGCCCCATCAATGCACGACCTGCGCTGACTTTAACGTGTTGCCATAACTCACCACTCATGAGTAGTGTCCAAAAAGCGGAGAGGACAGCAGTAGGCGCAGGTAAAATACGACTTTGCAATAATCCTGTTTTAGAGGCGATTTGCCAAATGGTAATAAGTAGGATGGGAACA
Source organism: uncultured Acinetobacter sp. (assembly GCA_964293455.1). Classification (GTDB taxonomy): domain Bacteria; phylum Pseudomonadota; class Gammaproteobacteria; order Pseudomonadales; family Moraxellaceae; genus Acinetobacter. Next base: position 11,072 of record CAXYZD010000026.1, read on the forward strand.
ACCCATGGCAGCAAACGCTGCCAAAGTTGCTGTGTTCCACGTGAAACCATAGACTTTTTTTGTTGAATTTTGAGTGGTGTTAAAACAGTCATGCAGGCTCCTTCAGCGAATCTTTTTGCTGAGTTGCGCTTGTTAGCGCTGTTTCTTTTTTAGTTGCATCAGGTACGTAGTTATTTGCAACAATTTCACCGAAAGGTCCTGTTAAATTCGGTTGAGTTAATTTTTTACGAGTTTCGAGTGGTAATAATGGGAAGACCAATTCTGCAAAGCGAATAGACTCTTCTAAGTGCGGATAGCCTGAGAAAATAAAAGTACCAATGCCAAGATCAGTATATTCTTGAATACGGTCTGCAACAGTTTGTGGATCACCCACCAATGCTGTACCAGCACCTCCACGGACTAAGCCCACACCTGCCCATAGGTTCGGTGAAACTTCGAGTTTAGTACGGTCACCATTGTGTAATTCAGCCATACGTCGTTGTCCAACTGAATCCATGGTTTTAAATTTGGCTTGTGCCGCAGCAATGGTTGCATCATCGACATATTGCAGAAGTTCTTCAGCCGCCTGCCATGCTTGTTCATTGGTTTCACGCACAATGACATGTAAACGAATGCCATAATTTAATTGGCGACCTTTGGCTTCAGCACGCGCTTTCACCACCGCAATTTTCTCTTTCACTGCTGCCGGCGGCTCGCCCCAAGTGAGGTAGGTATCCACTTGATCAGCAGCAAGTTCAATGGCATCTTCTGAAGATCCGCCAAACCAAAGCGGTGGGTAAGGCTGTTGAATGGGTGGATAAAGCAGTTTTGCATCTTCGACCTGTAGACGTTCCCCATTGAATGTAAAGCTTTCGCCTGTATGTGAACGCTTTAAAATTTCACGCCAAATGGTCGTGTATTCAGCTGCGGTTTTATAGCGTGTTGAATGATCCTCATAAACACCATCACCTTTGAGTTCTTGTTCATCGCCACCTGTGACTAAATTGAGTAAAACACGACCATTTGATAAACGATCAAAAGTTGCAGCCATACGCGCTGCAAGTGCAGGTGTGGTCACACCCGGACGTAATGCGACAAGGAATTTTAGATTTTTTGTGGCATCAATTAGACTTGCCGCCGTAATCCATGGATCTTCGCAAGAACGACCTGTTGGAATGAGTACGCCTTCATAACCCAAATTATCGACAGCAACCGCAATTTGTTTCATATAGGCATGATCAACTTGGCGTGCGCCTTTGCTCGTCCCTAAATAACGACTGTCACCATGTGTGGGAATAAACCAAAAAATCTTCATTTCTTTCATCCTTAGAAAAATATTTAAATGTTATTTCGTTGTCCAAACCGCTTGTTTAATGTCGATGCTGTTTGGAATAATTTTGAGTTCAGTAAAACGATTTGCGAGTTGTTGTTGGTCTGCAATAACTTTGGCAGATAGTGGCGCAGCACCTGAAGGGCGGGGGCGACGATCAATGAAGGTCTGACTCACTTGAGGTTTTAAGCCTGTACTTTTTGCAATGGCTTGAGCAGTTGCAATCCGATTTGCCTGCACCCATTGATCTGCAACATTGAGTTGTTGAATGATGCCTTTGACTGCTTGAGGATGCTGTTGAACAAATTCAGGTGATGCTAGGTAGAAGGTATAATTTGGGCTTAAACCCTGTCCTGAAACTAAAATTTTGGCATGATCTTCAAGTTGCGCTGAGGCAAAAAATGGATCCCAAATTGCCCAAGCATCAACAGCACCTTTTTGAAAGGCTGCACGAGCATCGGCAGGACTGAGCCAAATGGGCTGAACGTCTGACCACTGTAAGCCTGCTTTACGCACCGCTTGTACCAATAAATAATGCGCACTTGAACCTTTCTGTAGTGCGATACGTTTGCCTTTGAGTTGGCTTAACTGGGTTAATTTTGAATTTTGCGGAACTAAAATGGCAGATGCCAACGGTTTAGCCGCTTCATAGGCAATGTAATACAACGGTTTTTTTGCAGCTTGTGCATAAACAGGCGGTGTATCGCCTGTCACACCGACATCTATTGAACCGACAGCCAATGCTTCTAAAATTTGTGGTCCTGCAGGAAATTCATTCCAAGAAATTTTTGCGTTTGGAAATTCTTTGGCATACAGGTTTTGTTGTTTGGCAATTGCAAAGTTAATCGAACTTTTTTGAAAGCCAATCCGTAATTCTTTCACACTCGGATCAACCGCCCAAACACAAGAAGAACTTAACATTGCACAGCCAAGCATCATGGCAGTCAGACCATGACCTATTTTTTTGAACCATGAAGTTGAATGATACTGAGCATGTTGAGTCATCGTTATATCCTCTGTTTGGCGTCGTTTAATCAAACGAATTGGCAAGTATTAATGGGCTAAAATTGCTGCCTTAATATTGATTTTATTGGGAATCAGTTTTTGTTGATAAAATGCATCGGCAACATATTGCTGTTCTTTGGCAACCTCATCCGAAATAGGGTGAACGCCAAAACCCATACGTTTTATTGACGTATTGAGTACTTCAAGCGGAAGACCTGTCGGCTTTTCTAAAAGTTTTGCGGCATCTGTTTGATGCTGTGAAACCCATTGTGTTGTGGTGTTGAGTTCATTGACTACTGTTTTAAGGAGATCAGGATGCTCTTCAGCAAACTTACGATCAGCAAGGTAAAATTGATAATTATTCACTAATTTTTGACCAGAACTGGTTTGTCCTGTCGCAATGACTTTTGCACCGAGTTGCTGTTCAGCTGCGGCAAAGAATGGATCCCAAATGACCCACGCATCTACAGTACCTTTTTCAAAGGCAGCACGGGCATCGGCAGGCGGTAGATAAACCACATCAATATCAGCGAGTGTTAAATGATTGGCTTCAAGTACTTTTAATAATAAATAGTGAACATTTGAACCTTTGTTTAAGACAATCTTTTTACCTTTTAAATCTTGTACTGATTTGATGGCTGAATCTTTCGGGACAATCAGGGCTTCAGCAAGTGGGGCACTCGGTTGGTTGGCAACATAGACTAAATTGGCATTGGCTGCTTGCGCAAAAATAGGTGGTGCTTCACCCGCTTCACCAAAAGAAACACTGCCTACGTTTAAACCTTCAAGAAGCTGAGGACCCGCAGGGAATTCAACCCATTTCACGTTGACGCCTTTTTCTTTTAAGGTTTTGTCGAGGTCACCACGGGCTTTAATAATCGGCAGTAAGCCATATTTTTGATAACCAATATTTAATGTGATTTGTTCTTGTTTTTTGTCGCATCCTGAAAGGAACATCGTGCTTGCAATACCCAAACTAAGTGCAGTAATTTTGAGTAAAGATTTTGAAGTATTGCGAGCCATGAATATTATCCGTCAGCAAAGTGGAGAAAGTTCACCTATGCTGTCGGGATTTTCATTGCAAAAAAAATAACTTTTCCAACATTATTTATCAGGAAAAAAGATAAAAGATAAAATGCAAAATTTATCTTAAAAAGTGCAATAAAATCAGAGTATTATTTTGTTTGATTTTTATCTTATTGTATTGAATTTAAATGAAATAATAGATTTAAATTAAAAATAGGTAGATGCTTAAATATCTACCTATTGTCTTCGGGAAGAGAATTTAATTTCAACAATCGAATAAGGTTTGCAAAAATTATGCTAACACAGCACCGTTATCTACAAAATTTAGTTTAGATCAATTTTTTAAAAACCATTGAATTACGCTGATAATTGTAAAGTGCCTGACGTGCCTCAGGAAGATCATCGACTGTTGCAGGTATAAATCCGTGTTCGATGAACCAATGCGCCGTGCGTGTCGTGAGAACAAAGAGTTGCTGAATCTGCAATTGTTGTGCTTTTTCCTCTAGGAAATGCAAAATTTGTGTCCCACGATTTGATTTTCGATAACTCGGATGAACAGCAACGCAGGCAATTTCCGCAGATTTAATTTCAGAATCGGCTGTTGGAATGGGGTATAAAGCGGCACATGCAAGCACAGTACCATCACGTTCAATTACGGCAAATTGTTCAATTTCATTTTCTAAGCGTTCCCGAGAACGGTAGACCAAAATGCCTTCTTCTTCGAGTGGGCGGAGTAGGTTCATTAAGCCACCAACATCACCAATATTTGCCATACGCACATCTTCATAATGTGCATCGGTAATCATGGTGCCATGACCATCCCGAGTGAATAACTCTTCGATTAAGGCGCCATCATAAGCATAAGGCAATAAATGAACTCGATGTACGCCATTCAATGAAGCTGTTTTAGCGTTATGTAAATGTAGTGCAATTTCAGAATTGGAATCTTGAAACTTAGTAATATGTTGATCAAGCTGATGTGGGGTAATTTCTCGCAGTAATTGTCCAAATTCATTAAGTAGACCTTGTTGGTTACTGAGAAAAATGAGTTTTTCGGCTTTTAAACGAATGGCTGTTTGTGTTGCAACTTCTTCTGCTAAAAGATTAAACACTTCACCTGTAGTGGAGTATCCCGTTGAGCCAAGCACCACAATATTATGATTATTTAAATGACGTTGAATGGCTTCGGTGTCAATGGTGCGGACTTCACCTGTAAGTTGAAAATCAATGCCATCTCGGATGCCATAGGGTTTTGCAGTAATGAAATTACCTGAAACGACATCAATGCGTGCACCAAACATGGGTGAATTGGCAAGTCCCATCGACAGTAAGGCTTCAATTTGTAGGCGAATAGAGCCGACAGCATCCATAACGCAAGAGAGCGATTCACGTGTCGTAATGCGGCGGTTGATATGAATGGGGCTTACGATATGTTTAGATTTTAAATTTGCATTAATTTGTGGGCGAGCGCCGTGAACCAAAATTAAACGGATACCGAGCGAGTGTAAAAGGGCAATATCGTGAATAATATGTTGAAAGTTTTCATGTTGAACCGCTTCACCACCAAACATAAGTACAAAGGTTTTACCTCGATGTGCATTGATATAAGGTGCGGAATGACGAAACCAATGCACATAGTTTTGTGTTGTACTTAGAGTTGGTTCAGTCATATCAGTTTGCATGTTTATCTCGGTATCACCCATTGCGATATAGCGATTTTAAACAAAAAATGAGAAAGAAGAAGAGTGAAAATAAAAAAAGCACTCGGACATGATGTCACGAGTGCTTATAAAGGATATTTTGATGGGGTTAAAATTAAAAAGTATGAAAAGCCTAGATAAATTTAGGCTTTGGAAGAGTGTTTCATTTTATTCAATATCGAAGTCATTAACCCATGATGCGGATAATACGATTATTACGCTCATTGACGAGAACATAATCACCATTCACTTTGTACCATTGTTGGTTTTTGCTTGGTTTATAGAGGTCACGATGATTTTTATAATTAACCTCATAACGTGAGCTATTTAATTGACTTGGGAAAATTTGACCTGAACGCCACTCACGACTTGGATTTACACGAGAATGGTAGCGTGCATATTGATTGTTCGAGCTTGTTGGTCGATCGTAGCGGTTGTCTTGGTGATTTGAATTCCAACGTTGATCTTGTCCATGACGGTCATGATCATATGAACCCGCCATACTTGACGTTGCAAGCAGTGCACCAAGAGAAAATGTAATTGCTGTAAATACTTTATTCATGTTGCTCACCTTAATATTTATATCCTTCGATCGTTTTATATTAAGTGTCGATTAGAGATAAATGGTGAGGGTAATTTAGTTGAATTGTGAAGTATATGGAGGCTTTATGGAGGTCTGTAACAAGGCTTGCAATGCAAACAATAAAAATAAAAAAAACTCAGCGCAGTGGCTGAGTTTAGAATATGTTTAAAAGTGACTTACATACCCCGAATATTTACAATATTATTGCTATCTGAATCAACTAAAATATAGTCATTATTAATTTTATACCATTGCTGATTACGTGCAGGTTTGGGTAAATTGGTATCTTTATAATCGACTTTATAACTGTTGCCACGGTAATGTTGCGGCATTACATAACCCATTTGCCACTTATGTTGTTGTAGACGGCGTACACCGCGCTCTTCGCGTTCACGGCGTTTTTCACGTAGTCCATCATCTTCATCTTGTTGATAATCTCGAAACTTTTTGCCTTGCCCACCACGTTCAGAGCCACGATCATCGTCCCAATGTGGACCTGCAATGGCGATATGACTCGTCATTAACGCACTGAAAGAAATAGCCAAAATAGCAATTATCTTTTTCATGTAATGTCCTCATGGATGATATTTTGTTGACCTGACTAATGTACCGCCAAAATGCAGAGAAACTGTGAAGAATAAAGAGTAATTCGATTAAAACTACAGAGATAATAAGAACATATTTTCAAATCTCTTAAAAGAGTTTCTTATAAAACCTGATGACACGGTGTTTTATCACTTATTTTAGAGTGTGACGCAGTTCATTTTAATTTGTAAATATTTATATGAAAAGAGAAAATACCCGATTTCATATAAATAAAATCGGGTAAACATCAAAGTGAATCATTAGGCTTTAATCTTGTGCATCAATACTCTGACCATTCATATGCAAACTATCTTCACCCATGAGATATAAATATGCAGGCATGATCACTTCAGGCGTAGGCAATATTTTTGGGTCTTCTTGTGGGTAGGCTTTGGCGCGCATTGCCGTGCGTGTACCACCCGGATTTACGCAGTTATAACGAATGTTTGGATAGGTGTTTTCTTTGGCAAAAATTTGACTGACTGCTTCAATCGCAATTTTTGAAACTGAATAAGCGCCCCATTCTGCACGAGCTTCACGACCGACACCAGAACTGGCAAAGACCACAGAGGCATGTTCAGATTTTTGCAGTAAAGGCAAAAGTTCTTGTGTCAATACAAAAGGTGCACGTAGGTTGACCGCCATAACATCATCCCAAACTTCTTCAGGATATTGTGCTAAAGGTACACGCTCACCTAAGATGCCCGCATTATGCAAAATGCCATCTAGGCGACCAAATTGCTGTTCAAGTGTATCGACCAATAATTCATAATCACGTGCTGAAGCGGTAGAAAGCTGTAGCGGTAAAATAGCGGGTTGTGGTGCGCCTAAAGCCTCAATTTCATCATAAATAACTTCTAACTTATTGAGTGTACGACCATGCAAAACCACGGTTGCGCCGTGTAGCGCATAGCTGATTGCCGCAGCTCGTCCAATGCCATCACCAGCACCTGTAATCAGGATAATTTTATCTTTCAACAAATCGGGACGAGGTTGATATTCTGAATACTTCATGCGTGACCTCCTATAATTTTTATGATGTTTTAAAGCTTTAAATTACGCTGTTGTGGATGGAATATCTACCAAGGTTTCGATGAGTTGATGTAATTCGGCAACGTTATTTACAATGGCATTTGCTTGCCATGCAACAAGATCATCTTTGTGTTGTAAAGGTAAATAGCCGTACGCTGCCAAAATGGTATACATATTTGCATGTCGCCCTGCATAAATATCTCGTGGATGATCACCGACATAGATACATTGTTCAGGTGTAATATTTATTTGCTTGGCTGCTAAATACATTGGTTCAGGATCAGGTTTAGTTTTACTGACATCTTCAGGGCAAACCAAAACGGCACAGCGTTCTGTCAAACTTAATGCTTCGAGTAATGATTCACTTAAACCACGTGGTTTATTGGTGACAATCCCCCAAGGAATATTGTTTTGCTCAAGCTGCTCAAGCAGGGGATACATTCCTTCAAAAAGGTCAGTATCAACCGCAATATCAGCGCCATATAAATCTAAAAAGCGCTGACGATGTGCTAGAAAAATAGGATCTTCCACATTGAGTTCAGGATAAACCAACTTGACCATTGCCCGAGCGCCTTCCGACACTTGGGTACGAATTAGATCGGCATCGACAACGTCACGACCTTCATCACGGCACATTTGCTGAATGATACGGATGAAGTCAGCAGCGGTATCAATGAGTGTGCCATCAAGATCAAAAAGTACGGCTTGCATTACACACCTTCGTTTACGGTATAGACCATATAGTTAACATCAACATTTGGCGCTAACCAATAGTTTTGAGTCAGTGGATTAAAGTGCAAACCGGTCATGTCTTTGAGTTTTAGACCTGCGCCGCGAATGTCATGAGCAAGTTCTGATGGTTTAATAAATTTGTGATAATCATGCGTGCCTTTTTTCAGCATACGCAAAACGTATTCTGCACCAATAATCGCAAGTAAATAGGCTTTAGGATTACGGTTAATGGTTGAGAAAAACACATGACCGCCCGGTTTAACGAGTTTTTGGCAAGCTTGAATAATCGATGCAGGGTTCGGTACGTGTTCAAGCATTTCCATACAGGTGACAATGTCATATTGTCCCGCTTGTTCTTCGGCAAGTTGTTCCACAGGCACTTGGCGGTATTCAATATTATTTACATTTTCTTGTTCTGCATGTAAACGAGCAACATTGAGTGGTGCTGCACCCATGTCAATGCCTAAGACATCTGCACCACGACGTGCCATGCTTTCAGCCAAGATACCACCACCACAGCCAACGTCGAGAATTTTTTTACCGCTTAAACCGCCTGCGTGTTCATCAATCCAATTTAAACGCAGTGGATTAATTTGATGTAACGGACGAAACTCAGATTGCTGATCCCACCAAAGTGCCGCAAGGGCTTCAAATTTTGCAATTTCTTGTGGATCAACGTTAAGTTGCGACATGCTCATCACCTCTGAGTAATGGTATTCATCAAAAATAAGTTTATGTGCTAGTGTAACCATAATTCTGAAAAAAGCGATGAATCGTATAAAAATCTTCACAGAAGGAAAACGATTTTCCCATATTTGTTTTATAGTTAGCAGATAAGCTAATGACAGCTATATAAGATGATGCATAGAGGACAAAAATTGTAATGAAAAAATTTATTCTTGGCGGTGTAGCCGCTATGGTGATGGCATTTTCTGCGAACACAATGGCAGCAGATTATGTTGCAGGTAAAGATTACACCGTGATTCAGAACCCCGGTAAATCTGCGGTTGCAGGTAAAATCGAAGTTCGTGAGTTTTTTTGGTACGGTTGTCCTCACTGTTTCAAACTTGAACCGTATATGCAAACTTGGCTGAAAAAAATGCCAAAAGATATTTACTTTGTACGTACGCCTGCGGCGATGAATAAAGTATGGGAACAAAATGCACGTGGTTATTATGTTTCTGAAGCATTGGGTGTGCGTAAGAAAACACATATTCCATTATTCCATGCCGTTCAAGAAGGTCAGCAAATTTTTGATCAAGCGTCTCAAGCACAATTCTTTGCTAAATATGGTGTTCCTGCTGCCAAATTTAACAGCATGTACAACTCTTTCCCAATTTCTGCCAAAGTGGCTGAGTCCAATAAACTGGCACAGCAATACCAACTTTCAGGTGTACCTGCGGTGGTCGTGAATGGTAAATATGTTGTTCAAGGTGAAGATGGTAAAGTGACTCAAGTGGTCGATTATCTGATTAATTTAGAGCGTAAGGCGAAATAATTTTTCGTTTGAATGTAAAAAGCCAATCATATTTGATTGGCTTTTTTATGTTTGCTTGGGAAGTAATACAGCCTAAATCAGCTTTCTATACTTCTTTACGACCTTCCCAATTGGAAATGCCTTTAAAAATCAAACGAACTTGTGTCACAGATTGCTTTTTTAGCACCATTTTCTGCAATTCAAGCTCTATGCCTTCGTATTGGCGACAGAGGATAATCCATGACATTGCCCATGTAAAAGACAAGTTAATTAAAATGTTGGTCAAACCTCGTAGATCAGCAACATCATCAAAATTTTGTACAATTTCAAATTTTTTTAAGTCATTGGCAAGATCATCATTGAGAAAATCAATTTCTCGTGCAATGGCATGGCGCACAACTTCTGAACCACCCCAACGTTCTGCAATCATAAAAATCCACTGTTGAGGGTAGACATCAACTGCATTAAAAAAGCGTTCCATACTCGTCTGTGTTTTGGCATTCGGCTGTGCTAAACCATGCCCAAGCTGATGCACAACATTTTTTAAATACAGCGAAACCTGATCGACCAACTCTTTTCCGAGTTCATCCATATCTTGAAAATGTCGATAAAATGCCGTTGGAACTAAGCCAACTTCTCTTGCCACTTCACGCAGACTAATACTGGAAAATGAACGACCTGAAGTGCTCAATGTTAAAGCAGCATCAAGTAAAGCCTGACGACTTTGCTGTTTGCGTTCATCCCGTATTGACATGTGTACACCTGTATTTTTGTGGTTTGATGAGTTTATCAAAAATAGCACTATAAAAATAACGATAAATTAAGCGACGAATGTCAGTGTACAGGTGTTGACTGAATTTAAAAAAATAAATATAGTGTACGAGTGTTCACTAAAAGAACGTCTGTTCACTCAATAAATAGCAAGCATAAAGAGGAACGTTTTATGAGTAGCCAAATGCAGTATCAGCCAGAATGGGTACGTGAAGATTTTGTCGATTTTATCGTTGAAAAAATCAATCCTGTTTGGGCTTGGAAAAAAGTTAAAGCCAGTATTGTGAAAATTCGTAATTTAAGCACTGACTTTTATCAAATACAGTTACGTCCAAACCGTAATTTTAAACCGCAAAATGTTAAAGCAGGGCAGAGTATTTTACTGACCATTGAAATTGCAGGCGTGCGCCAACAACGTAGTTATTCTATTGTAAAACTACTGTCGAATGGCGATATTATTCTTGCAGTGAAAGGTCAAGGCATCGTTTCGAATGCATTGACACAACTCGAATGTGGTCACATTGTAGAAATTTCTCAAGCTCAAGGTGATTTTGTACTTCAGCAAGATAGATCACCATTATTGTTAGTCGCTTCGGGCAGTGGAATCAGCGCGATTTATGCTTTATTGCTTGAGGCTTTGAAGGATCAAAATCGTGTGGTTGATTTGATTTATTTCACGCGTGATGATGCGTTCCACGTGGAACTTCAACAATTAGCGCAACAATATGAGCAGTTTAATTATCATCATATCAATACAACAATGCAAAAACAGCATTTAGATTTGGCACTACTAGAACGCTTAGTACCTGATTTTGTACAGCGTCAAACTTATGCCTGTGGCGCAAATGCAATGATGCAAAGTTTGAATCACATGTATACGCAGCAAAATTTACAGCATCAATTGCATCAAGAATATTTCCAAATTGCGGTCGATGAAAATCTGCCTGAACAACCCGTGATATTTTTACGCTCACAACAAGAGTTTGAAGCACATAGTAATTTGCTAAAAAGTGCCGAACAAGCGGGTTTAAGACCAACGCATGGTTGTCGTATGGGTATTTGTAATACCTGTACTTGTACCAAAGTCAGTGGTTCAACGAAAAATGTGCTGACAGGTGAAATAGATCATGGGTCAAATACTCAAATTAAGCTGTGTATTAGTCAGGCAATCAGTCCCGTAACCATAAATTTGTAATATAAAAATTAATTTTTAAATCTTTACGCAATTTCAAAATCAAAGTGTTTTCGATTCTTTGAATCTAAAGCTTAGGGAAATTGCATATAAAATTTAATCACGGTCGCTCAAAGAGCACTGTGTAGGAGTAGAAAATATGAATATGTCAGTGAATTTTCCGAACAGTAAATCAAAACATTTAAATACAGAGCAAACGAATGCGTTCGGTCATCGTGTTGACCAAATACGCCGTGAAGTGATGGACAGTTTAGGTGAACAAGATGCGAAATATATTTATAAAATTCGTAATTTTGTTCGGTATAGCGAAATTACTTCTCGTGGCATGTTGATGTTTGGTGGTTGGATTCCACCTGTTTGGGTGGTCGGAACAGGTTTATTGGGCATTTCTAAAATTGTAGAAAATATGGAACTGGGTCATAACGTGATGCATGGTCAGTTCGATTGGCTCAATGATCCCAATTTAAACGGTGCAAATTATGATTGGGATACCATGTCATCAGGTGATGATTGGAAATATACCCACAATTATATACATCACACCTATACCAATATTGTTGGTAAAGACCACGATGTCGGCTATGGTTTACTTCGAGTTAGTGAGTCACAAAAATGGGAGCCACGCTTCCTGCTGAATATACCGCTGGCAATTCAGTTGATGGTCTTTTTTGAATGGTATGTGGGCGTGCAAAATTTGCATTTGGAAGATGCCTTAATTTATAAGACCAAAACATGGAAACAAGTTTGGGCAGATGCAAGTAAGTTCCGTAAAAAAGTCCGCCGTCAGGTTTTAAAAGATTATGTATTTTTTCCGATCATTGCAGGACCCAATGCTTTACCTGTTTTTGCAGGGAATGCAGTTGCCAATGTCATTCGTAGCTTATGGTCTTCAGCGGTGATTTTTAATGGTCATTTTACCGAAGATGCTGAAACGTTCGAGATGGATAATACTGAGAATGAAACGCGTGCCGAGTGGTATTTACGTCAAATTCGTGGTTCGAGTAATTTTACAGGAACAGAATGGTTGCATATTTTAAGTGGTAATTTGAGCCATCAAATTGAGCATCATTTATTTCCCGATATGCCTGCTAACCGTTATGCAGAAGTTGCCCCAAAAATTAAAGCGTTATGTGCTGAATATGAAATTAACTATAACGAAGCGAATTTTTTTCAACAGTTTGGCAGTGTGTGGGTGCGTTTAGCAAAGCATTCTCTACCAAACAATATGACATCTAAAATCACGCAATCTTTGCAAAAAGTTAAAGGGATTTTTGCTTAGTCTCACAAATTAAAATTGTATAACAATTATTTTTGAAAGATGAATATTAATTCACTAAGGCTTTGTTGCACAAACCTAGCCTTGGACGCTTATTTAGTAATATCATTTCAAAA